>NZ_JBXFWG010000009.1:0-107628 GCF_056854535.1 Stenotrophomonas sp. STEN054
ATCGCCTGGGGCGTCTTTAAGAGTGGCCAGAACTTCGACCCGACCATGCTGAAAGTCGGTCAAGCCCGCTTCCAGCAGGCTTGACCACGAACATAGGATCTCGACTCTACAAAAACGCTACGACCCCGGTCAGCCTTCGCGGGCGACCTGGAAACCGGCGAACGACTGGCTCACCGGCATCAGTTCGAGGCGATTGATGTTCAGGTGCGGCGGCAGCGTGGCCACCCAGAAGATCTGCTCGGCGATGTCTTCGGCGGTCATCGGGTTGGCGCCGGTGTAGAGCTTGTCCGAGGCAGCCTGGTCGCCGTGGGTACGGACCACGGTGAATTCGGTTTCCGCCATGCCCGGCTCGATCGTGGTCACGCGCACGCCGGTGCCGTGCAGGTCCGAACGCAGGCCCAGCGAGAACTGGCTGACGAATGCCTTGGTGCCGCCGTAGGCGTTGCCGCCCGGGTACGGGTACACGCCGGCCACCGAGGAGATGTTGATGATCGCGCCCTTGCGCTCGACCAGCAGCGGCAGCAGGCGATGGGTCAGGGTCACCAGGGCGGTGATGTTGGTGTCGATCATGGTGGTCCAGTCCGACAGCTTGGCGCTCTGCGCTGGCGCGGTGCCCTGGGCCAGGCCGGCGTTGTTCACCAGCAGGTCGATGTCACCGAAGGCCGGCGGCAGCGCCAGCAGCGCGGCTTCCATCGCCACCGGGTCGCGCACGTCGAACACGGCGGCGTGCACCACGTCCTTGCCATAGCGGTCGACCAGCGGCTGCAGGCGTTCGCCACGACGGCCGGTGGCGATCACTTTCCAGCCGGCCTGGGCGAAGCGATGGACGGCGGCGGCGCCGAAGCCGGAGGTGGCGCCGGTAATCAGGACGGTGCGGGTCATGCAGACAACTCCGTGGGGAACCAGACCCCCATTCTGGCACCGTCGGCCGGTGCCTGCGTTGCCCGATCAGGCCGGGTTCGCCGGGCTGGGGGCCTTGCTGGGGTCAGAGCCCTTTGCCTGCGGCAAGGGGATCCGACCCCGGCACGGGCCTCGGCAGGGTTCAGCGCAGGCGGAACACCCGTGCCTTGGGCAGGTCTTCGTCCACCTGCAGGAACCAGCGCCCGGCAATGCCCGGAATCACTTCGATCTGCGGCGCTTGCAGGGTCTTGCGCAGCTTCATCTGGCCCTTCATCACCTGCCACTGCTGGCCATTGTCGAGTATGAAGACGGTGCCCGGCTCCCAGCCGGCGACATCGCCCACCACCCGTGCCGTGACCGGGCCTTCTTCCAGGCCCAGGTGCATGGCGGCCGGGGCCGGCACGTTGGCTGGCGAGGGTGCTGCAGGCAGCGCTGCCGCCGGCTGGGCTGCCACCGCCGCCGGCGCTGCGCTTTCCGCCTCGCGCAGCACCCGGTTCAGTGCCTGCAGCTGTGCCGGGCTCAGCCCCACTTCGGCCAGCTGGGCCGCGTTGAGGTGCTGTTCGACCGGCACGAAGCGGTCCTGGGCGGTGGCGGCAAAGCTGCTGGCGACCAGCAGGGCGGACAGAAGGAACCGGCGCATCGGCGAAGTCTCAGCGGAAGTGCGCACACTTTGCTACGACGGGATGACAGTCCGGTGACACACGCCGGGCCGGTACAATGGGCCATGATCAACAACGATGTACTGCGCAGCGTGCGCTACGCGCTGGACCTGGGCGACCACCACGTGGTGACCCTGTGCCAGATGGCCGACCCCGCCTTCGTGGTCGATACCGAGCAGGTCAGGGCCTGGCTGCGGCGCGACGACGAGGCCGGCTTCGAAGCGATGAACGACGGCGCGCTGGCGCACTTCCTGGATGGGCTGATCGTGCACCTGCGGGGTCGCGACGAGAGCCAGCCGCTGCGCGCGGTGGAGACCCGCATCGACAACAACCTGGTGCTGAAGAAGCTGCGCGTGGCCTTCCAGCTGCGCGACGTTGACCTGATGGAAATCTTCGCCAGCGTCGGCTTCAGGGTGTCCAAGTCCGAGCTCGGCGCGCTGTTCCGCCAGCCCGGCCACACCAATTACCGGCGCTGCCTGGACCAGATGCTGCGCAACTTCCTCAAGGGCCTGAGCCTGCGCGTGCGCGGCTGAGCACGGCCTCGACGAAGGCCCGCGCCGCCGGCGTGGGCAGGCGTTGCCAGGCCAGGTGCACGCGCCGGGTCGGGGTGGGCTGCAGCGGTATCTGCACCATCCCCTCGAACCCCTGCGCGATCAGCACCGGCACGATGCCCACCGCCAGCCCATGGCGGACGAAGCGCTCGATCAGCTCCATCTGGTTGACCTCGAAACGCACCTGGTGCGGCAGGCCGGCCGCGGCGAATGCATCGTCGGTCTGCCGGCGCGCGCCGGTACCGCGCGCGAAGTCCACCAGCGCCTCGTCCTGCAGCAGGGCCAGCGGCAAGCGCGCCTGCCCGGCCAGCCGATGCGTCGGCGCCACCACCGCCACCAGATCCTCTTCCTGCAGCATCTGGTGGCAGACGCCATCCAGGCTGGCCGACGGTGCCAGCCCGACCAAGGCGACATCCAGTTCACGCGCCTGCACCTGCGCGATCAGGGTTTCGCTCTTGTCCACGCGCAGCTGGAATTCCACCTGCGGGTAGGCCTGGCGGAAGGTGGCGAGGATGGCCACCACGTCGATGTCGGTGAGCGAGGAGATCTGCCCGATCGCCAGGGTGCCGCGCACCTCGCCGGTCACCGCCGCCACGTCGGCGCGCAGGTGGCGCAAGCTGGCCAGCACCTGCCGTGCATGCACCAGCAGCGCCTCGCCGGCTGGCGTGATCCGCACCTGCCGCGGCAGGCGTTCGAACAGCGGCGCACCCAGTTCCGCTTCCAGGTGCGCGATCTGGTGGCTCAGCGCCGACTGCACCACATGGCAGCGCGCGGCGGCACGGGTGAAGTTGCCCTCTTCGGCCAGGGCCACGGCAAATTCGAGCTGCGTGAGCTTCATGCGGGCTGCCCCTGTCGACCATCTGAATTTCAGATGCCAAGGATGATGATGATTCATTTCCATCATCAATGCAGCAGGAGGACACTGTGCGCCCCACGTTCTGGAATGCCCCGTGAGCCTTTCCCTCCCTCCCCTGCACCGCTGGCAGGTGCTGCTGATGTCGGTTGCCACCGGCGTGGCGGTGGCCAGCAATTACTACGCGCAGCCACTGCTGCACACCATCGCCGATGCGTTCGGCGTGCCGTTCGGCCAGATCGGAATGGTGGTGACCGCTGCCCAGCTGAGCTACGCCGCCGGGCTGATCCTGCTGGTGCCGCTGGGTGACCTGTTCGAGCGCCGCCGCCTGATCGTGGTGATGAGCCTGCTCTCGGCCAGTGGCCTGGTCATCAGTGCCTGTGCGCCGTCGCTGGCCTGGCTGCTGGTGGGCACGGCCATCACCGGGTTGTTCTCGGTGGTGGCGCAGGTGCTGGTACCGTTCGCCGCGACCCTGGCCGCGCCGGAGCATCGCGGCCGCGTGGTCGGCACGCTGATGAGCGGGTTGCTGCTGGGCATCCTGCTGGCACGCACCGTGGCCGGCCTTCTGTCCAGCCTGGGCGACTGGCGCCTGGTCTATGCCATCGCCGCCGCCGTGCTGGTGCTGACCGCACTGGCGCTGCAGCGCGGGCTGCCGCGCTTCCACCACACCGCCGGCCTGGGCTATTTCGCCCTGCTGCGCTCGATCGGCACCCTGTTCGTGCAGGAACCGGTGCTGCGCCAGCGCACCCTGCTGGGCGCGTGCAGCTTCGCCATGTTCGCCATCTTCTGGACCCCGCTGGCATTCCTGCTGGCACAGTCGCCGTACGAATACAGCGATGCCACCATCGGCCTGTTCGGCCTGGTCGGTGCCGCCGGCACCTTGGCGGCGGGGCTGGCCGGGCGCATGTCCGACCGTGGGCAGACCGGCCGCGCGACCGCCATCGCACTGGTGATGCTGCTGCTGTCGTGGCTGCCTCTGGGCCTGTCGGCGCACTCGCTGCTGGCGCTGCTGGTGGGCGTGGTGGTACTGGACCTGGCCGCGCAGCTGCTGCACGTCAGCAACCAGAACCTGATCTACGCGCTGCAGCCGGACGCACGCAACCGGCTCAACGCTGGCTACATGACCGGCTACTTCATCGGCGGTTCGCTGGGATCGCTGCTGTCGGCGCAGGTCTACCAGCACTTCGGCTGGACCGGCGTGTGCGTGGCCGGCGCGGCGGTGGCCGTGCTCGCCCTGCTGCTGTGGCTGCCCGGCGCGTGGCGTGCGCGCCAGGCAGCGATGGCCCGCTAGAAACTGCCCTGCAGGGCCAGCTCCCAGCGCCCGCCGGCATTGCCGGGGAACAGCCGGCGCGCGGCATTGTCGGTGTCGTGCACGGTGGCACGCAGTTCCCACGCCGGTGCCAGTGTCGCGACGGCGCTGAGCTGGCCATGCAGGTAGTCCGGGCCCTGGGCATCGGCCAGCCAGTAGTGGCCGACCGCCGCTTCCAGGCGGAAGCGGTCGTTCAACGGCAGGCGTCCGCCCAGCTGCGCATAGGTGCCACGATGGCCGCCTGCCAGCGCATCGCTGGAATGGGCCAGCTGCAGCCACGCCCGCTGCTTCCAGCTGAGGGTGGCGCCGAGTTCGGTCCAGTCCAGCGTGCGCCCGGTGCCCGGGTACAGGTAGCGGGTGACGTTGGCATCCAGGCTCCAATCCCGCGCCACGGCACCGGACCAGCCGGCCACCAGATCGAATTCACTGCGCGCACCGATGTCCGGCGTGAACGACACGTTCGACCCCCACACGCTGGCATACAGGCCCGAAGGTAGCGCCAGCTTCGCCCCGGCCTGCACCGCCGGGTCGCCACCGGCCTGCGAGCTGCCGCGCCACACGTAATCGCTGGTCACCGCCATGCTGCCGCTGGCCTGCACCTGCGCCTGCGCGCTGCCGATGCCGAGCAGGCCGGCCACCAGTGCGGTCACGCCCGCGCTCATCCCCTTGCTGTCCACTGCGTGGTGTTCCTTGTACAAGGCGGTTGCACCGCCGGGACGGCAGTGTCGGCGGCGGGGCCATAACGGATCGATGGCGCAGCGGCAGCGTTCGCGCAAATTCAACGTAAAGCGAACGGGCTCGGGCAGTTGCCGGGGTATCATGGCGCCCTGTTGAAAGGAGCCCTGCGTGGACGCCATCCTGACCCCGGTATCAATCGGCGAGCTGATCGACAAGATCACCATCCTCGAGATCAAGGCAGAGCGCATCGACGATGCCGCCAAGCTGGCCAACGTACGCACCGAACTGGACGGCCTGCTGCCGTTGCTGCAGCAGCAGCTGCAGGCGCAGCCGGCGCTGGGCGCGCTGCGCATCCAGCTCAAGGCCATCAACGAACGCATGTGGGATATCCAGGACCAGCTGCGCGACAAGGAAGCGGCGCAGGTGTTCGATGATGCGTTCATCCAGCTGGCGCGCGGTGTCTACGGCACCAATGGCGAGCGCATCGTGGTGAAGAACGAGATCAACCGCGTGGCCGGCTCGGCGCTGGTGGAAGAGAAGCAGTACCAGGGCGAGTAAACCCCTGCATCAGCCGCATTCGAGCAGATGGCGGATGCGGAACAGCTCGCCATCGCTGTGGATGCCCAGCTTCTGGTAGGCGGCTTTCTTCTGCGTGCTGATGGTGCTGGCCGAGCGCTGGAAGCGGCGCGCCACTTCACCGGTGCTGCAGCCCTGCAGCACCAGCCGCAGGACTTCGCGTTCGCGCCGGCTGAGCGGAGTGAGCGCCAACGCGGGGGCGCGCCGCGTGCGCGAACGATTGAGCTGCGTGCGCAGCTCCGGCGGCACGAAGCGGCCTCCGCGGGACACCGTATCCAGCGCGCGCAGCAGCATCTCCGGCGACGTCGCCTTGGACAGGAACCCACGCGCACCGGCCTGCATCGCCGTGGCCACCGTACTGGCATTGCAGTGGGCCGACAGCACCAGCACGGGCAGGCGCGGCCAGCGCTGCGTCAGTTCGCGCAGCAGGGCCAGGCCATCGCCGAGGTCGCCCAGCGGCAACGCATCGATCACCAGCAGATCCACCGCGTACGGGTCCTGCTGCAGCAGCGCGAGCAGCGGCGCTTCATCGTCGAAGCTGGCGCAGACCTGCACGCCGCTGTGCTGGCTCAACAGCACTTCCACGCCCAGCCGCAGGACCGGATGCGGATCCAGCAACGCCAGCCGGCGCGGCCGATCGGGGAGCAGGGGAGGAAGCGCAGGTGACATTGCGGCGGGTCCTGTTGGACAGGACCGTCATCCTGGGACCCCCTCAACAGCAGCGGAATCCAATTTCTTGCAATGCAGCAAGCGACACGGTGCGCAGTCACCTGTCGTTCCGCTTTGTCAGAACGCAACAGGCCCGGCATTGCCGGGCCTGTTGGTGCATCTCCAGCGCGCGGACGCGCCGTGCAGCAGTTACCAGCTGAAGCGCGGGCCGACGGTGTATTCCTTGTCGCCGTGGCGGTTCATCTTCAGCTCGCCGTTCAGGCCCCAGTTCTGGTTGAGCTTGACCTGGCCACCCAGGCGGCCGTACCACTGGCCTTCCGGGTTGACGCCGTGCTTCTTCGAATAGTCTTCGTAACCGACCAGACCGTAGACTTCGGCATGCGGGCCGAACGCGGTGCGGATACCGGCTTCAGCGCTGTAGCCATTGAAGTCCAGGCCGTGCTTCGGGTCGAACTTCTGGTAGGCGACGCGGGCGACGAAGTCGCTCGACGGGGCGATTTCGACGTTGTAGCCGGCACCGATCTTCCACTGGTCAACCTTCAGGTTGGTGTGGTCGATTTCCTGGCGGCTGTATTCGCCGAAAGCGTGGAAGTTCGGCAGGAAGCCGTAGGAACCCTTGACGCCCCAACCGTCGGCCTTGACGCCATCAACGTCGGTCTTGGCGTAATCGGCCTCAGCGTAGTTGTAGGACAGGTTCTCGGCGGCCGAGGCAGAGAACGGCAGGGCAGCGGCCAGTGCCAGAGCAATCAGCGAATTCTTCATGGGGGTACACCTTTACGTTCTTATGTTGTGCAGCAGCGCCAAAGCGCCATCGCATCGGGAATGTAAATTCTCCGTTATTCGCCACAACGCTCCCTGAAAACAGCCGTCTTTGCTTTGCTGAATTTTTTGGCTTGATTCAGGCAGTTTCAGGCATACGCGCGCGGTGCGCGAACGCAGCTCCGGCGTGATCGCCGCGTATTCACTGCACCGTTGTCGATTTCCCCCACGCCGGTTCGTCGGGTCATTGAAGGCCGTGCATGTGGCACGGCCCACCTCGGAGGCAAGCGATGAGTTACATCGATGGTTTCGTCCTGGCGGTGCCCACTGCCAACAAGGAAAAATTCCTCGCCCACGCGCGCAGCGGCGACGTGGTGTTCATCGAATACGGTGCCCTGCGCGTGGTCGAGTGCTGGGGCGATGACGTTCCGCACGGCAAGACCACCGACTTCTTCGGCGCGGTGAAGGCCACGCCGGATGAAACCGTAGTGTTCTCGTGGATCGAGTGGCCGGACAAGGCCACCCGCGATGCCGGCATGAAAAAGATGATGGAAGACCCGCGGCTGGATCCGGCGCAGAATCCGATGCCGTTCGACGGTGCACGGATGATCTACGGCGGCTTCGTTCCGATCTACGAACTGACCGCCTGACGCAATCGACGCTCAGCGGGCGTCCGTTTCATCACTGCCTGCCGCATGGCCGGCGCCCAGCGCGGCGCCGGCACCCAGGCCCAGGCCGCCCATGCCGCCGCCCATGCCCCCTCCTCCACCGCCACCACCACCGCCACGGCCGCCCTTGGCATCCCCGTCGCTGCGCGCCTTGCCGCTGCCACCACCGCTGCCGCCAGGCCGCGTCGGCCCCTGCGGCGGAATGCGCAGATCGCTTGGGATGGGTGCCAGGTCGAGGGCTTCGCGCACGAAGTCACGCAGCGACACCACCAGTTCGTGGGTGTGCACCGGCCGGCCCTGTGCCAGTTCCTCGGCCGCGCGCGCGGCCAGGCGCACCTGTCCGTCGGTGCCCAGCAGCAGGATGTCCGACAGGGCCGCTTCCACGGCATCGCGGATGCGCCGGGCGCGGTCCGAACCGGGCTCGGCGATGCCGTGTTCGGCTTCGCGCTGGCGCAGGTCGCGGCGATGGGTAGGGTCCACGCCCAGCTCACCGGTGAACGAACCGCCCAGGGTCTTGTAGGCCGCCATCAGCGTGCGCAGGCGTTCGTTGATCTGCCGGTTCTCGCGCTCGCGGCGCTGCTGCAGGGTCTGCATCACCAGCAGGCGGATGCCCACGCCCAGCAGGGTGATGAGGACCAGGCCGGCCAGGGTGGAGAGCACGCCCTGCCAGGAACTGAAATCGATGCCGCGCATGCCCGGGGCTCCAGCGGGAAGAACCTGCATCTTGCCGCAAAGCCCGCCCCTGAAATGCGAAAGGCCCTCCCGCCCAGTGGGCGGAAGGGCCTTCTGTCACCGCGCGATTACTTGCGCTTGGCGACCTTGCGCACGGCCTTGGCCGGAGCCTTCTTGGCAGCGGCCTTCCTGGCGACGACCTTCTTGGCCGGTGCCTTCTTGGCGGCAACCTTCTTCAGCGGCGCAGCCTTCTTGGCCACGGCCTTCCTGGCGACGGCGACCTTCTTGCCGACAACCTTCTTGGCAGCAGCGGTCTTCCTGGTGGCAACCTTCTTGGTGGCTGCAACCTTCTTGCCGACGACCTTCTTGGCAGCGGCGGTCTTCTTGGTGGCGACCTTCTTGGTGGCGGCAACCTTCTTGCCGACAACCTTCTTCGCAGCCACGGCCTTCTTGCCGGCGACCTTCTTGGCGGCCACGGTCTTCTTGGCCACGGCCTTCCTGGCGGTGGCGACCTTCTTGCCGACAACCTTCTTGGCGGCCGCGGTCTTCTTGGCAACGGTCTTCTTGGCGACGGCAGCCTTCTTGGCAACGGTCTTCTTGCCGACGGCAGCCTTCTTGGTGGCGGCCTTCTTCACGGTGGCGACCTTCTTGCCGGCAGCCTTGGTGGTCTTCTTGGCCGCAGCGGCCTTCTTGGTCACGGCCTTGCCGGCAGCAACGTTCTTCTTGGCCACTTCCTTCTTCAGGGCAGCGGCTTCGGCCTTGGCGTTCTTCTTGGCCGTTTCCAGCTTCTGCTTCGCCTTGGCGACGGTCTTGCCGACCGACTTGGCAGCCTTCTCGGCCTTCTTGGCAACGGTCTTCTCGACCTTGGCCACGGCCTTCTTTGCCTTGGCAACGCGGGTACCGGCAGCCTTGGTGGCGCGCTTGACGGTCTTCTTGACCGACTTCACGGCGTCTTCGGCGGCGTGGGCGATGGTCTCGCCAACGTTGGCGGCGGTTTCTTTAACGTTCTCGACGGCGTCGGTCACGACCGACACACCATTACCGTTGCTCATGTTGCCCTCCTGGGGGCCTGGATTGTCAAAACGGGGCGATGCTATACCGACATTGTCCGTCGTGGAACGGGGCGCACATATTCAATCGCACCGGATGCGACGGCACTGGTGTAGGCGAACACCAGCGCCGGACCGGGCTGCATTCAGAAAACCCCTTTATTTAAGTGTTGTGCGATGCTGGGCGTGTGCCCGTGCCCCACCTGCGGGCCACGGCGCATCGCAGACCGACACGCTGCGTGCCGCGCACGATCGCAACGCCAGGATGCGTCGAACTGCGCAAGTGTCGGAACATGTCGGCACGCGGCGGAGGCACGCCTGCAGGGTCGACATGCGCGTCGCGGGCCGTTCTTTTTTCATGGGCCATTTATCCGGACCGCGACACACTCATTCAGCTTGCTCTACCGTATAGCCCTACGGCCCCACTCCACCGTCTGCGAACCGACTCCCATGCGACCGCTTCCCACCCTGCTCACGCTCGCAATTGCTGCTGCCTTCGGCGGCTTCGTCGCCACCGGCATCAACGCCCATCTGGACAACCGCGCCGATGCGGCGCCGTTGCCCGCCGCGCTGCCGACCAGTGCCGCGTTGCCGGCGGCGGTTGCCGGACAGCCCGTGCCGTCGCTGGCGCCGATGCTGGAAAAGGCCATGCCGGCCGTGGTCAGCGTCAACACCAAGCAGGTGGTGCGGGTCCGCAATCCGTTCTTCAACGACCCGTTCTTCCGCCGCCTGTTCCCCGACGTGCCGCAGGAACGCATCAACGAATCGCTCGGTTCGGGTGTCATCATCGACGCCAGCGAAGGCCTGGTGCTGACCAACCACCACGTCATCGACAATGCCGACGACGTGCAGGTGACCCTGGCCGACGGGCGCACGGTGAAGGCCGAGTTCATCGGTTCGGACCGCGATACCGACATCGCCCTGATCCGCATCCCGGCGCAGAACCTTACCGACATCAAGCTCGGCAACAGCGACCAGCTGCGGGTGGGCGACTTCGTCGTGGCCATCGGCAACCCGTTCGGTTTCAGCCAGACGGTGACTTCGGGCATCGTCTCGGCGGTGGGCCGCACCGGCATCCGCGGGCTGGGCTACCAGAACTTCATCCAGACCGATGCGTCGATCAACCCGGGCAATTCCGGCGGCGCGCTGGTCAACCTGCAGGGCCAGCTGGTCGGCATCAATACCGCCAGCTTCAATCCGCAGGGCAGCATGGCCGGCAACATCGGCCTGGGCCTGGCCATTCCCTCCAACCTGGCACGCAGCGTGGTCGACCAGCTGGTCAAGCACGGCGTGGTGGTGCGCGGCACGCTGGGCGTGGAAGCGCAGAACCTGAGCGCGCAGATCGCCCAGGGCCTGGGCCTGGGTGAAACGCGCGGTGCGCTGATCACCCGCGTGCTGGCCGGTTCGGCCGCCGCTGCCGCCGGGCTGAAGCCGGGCGACGTGGTGGTGTCGGCCAACGGCCAGCGCGTGGACAGCGCCGAAGCCCTGCACAACGTCGAAGGCCTGGCGGCGGTCGGCAGCGTGCTGGCGCTGGATGTGCGCCGCGAGGGCAAGGCGGTGCAGGTCAAGGCCATGCTGAAGGAACAGGCACGCTCGGTGGCCGGCGACAGCCTGGACCCGCGCCTGACCGGCGCCACCTTCACCGACCTGCCCGAGTCGCTGCGCCAGTCCGGCGTGGGCGGCGTGCTGGTCAGCGAGGTCAAGCGCGGCAGCCGCGCGGCCAGCAACGGCCTGCAGCAGGGCGACATCATCAGCGAGGCCACGGTGGGCGAATTCGCCGACCTGGCCAGCTGGCGTGCCAACTTTCAGCAGCGCCCGGCCAACCTGGTGCTACGCATCCTGCGCAACAATGGCCAGCAGCAGGGCCAGCTGGTGATGCGCTGATCGCCCCGCCGTAACACCCCCTATACCCGGCCGATGCTATTGCTGTACGCCCCATCGGCCGAACCGTCGTTCGTCCCCCCATCGCAACAGGAGTGATTCGATGAGCCCCACCAATACCGAGAACCTGAAGGAACACCTGGGTGAAGCCGGTTCCCACCTGAAGCAGGCCGCCAGTGCTGCCGGCGGTGCGATCAAGGGCGCCTCCGGCGCTGCGACCGACGAACTGCGCATCGGCAAGGCCAACGTCAAGGCCGAACTGTCCGACAGCGCGCTGTCCGGCCTGGCCGCCGCCGAATTCGGTGGTGCCGCAGCCAAGGAACAGGTCGACGCACTGATGGACAAGGGCAAGGACCTGGTCGACAGCGCCGCCGAGCTGATCCGTGAGCGGCCGCTGGCATCGTTCGGCGTGGCCTTCGCCGCCGGCTGGCTGATCGCCAAGCTGGCCAGCAGCAGCGACAAGTAAGCTGCGGCGTGAGCGAAGAGACCACGCAAGCACCCGATCCGGCGGCCACCCCGCCGCTGGACGAGAGCATCCGCCAGGTCGGCGCGGCGGGTAAGGCCGCCGCCGATTCGGCGAAGAATTCGCTGCGTTCGCTGCGGCGGTTGGCTTCGGCCGACTTCGCCCTGGCGCGCAGCGCATTCGGGCGCGCTCTGGCCTGGGCCGGGGTCGGCATCGTGTTCGGTGCCTCGGCCTGGCTGCTGATGGCCGCCACCCTCATCGCCCTGCTGCAGAGCTGGGGCCTGAGCTGGCTGCAGGCCCTGCTGATCACCTCGCTGCTCAGTCTGGCCGTCACCGGCTACGCCATCTGGCGGGTGTCCTACTTCTTCCACCACACCGGCATGCACGCCACCCGGCGCCAGTTGTCGAAGCTGGGCCTGTTTGACGAGCCCAGCGAAGACGACCCCGATGCCGAGGTGCAGATTCCGGAGGGCAAGCCATGAAGTTCGGCGCGCTGCAGCGGCGGGTCAAGCGCTGCGAACAGGTGATGGCCGTACGCATGGCCGAAACCGAGGACAGCTGGACCGTGCTCAGCCAGGTCTGGCGGCAGGGCTGGTCGCCGCTGCGCATCATCACCGTCGGGCTTGCCGGCGGTTTCCTTGCCGGCAAGCTGGAATTACCGGGCAAGGTCAACGGCGCACGCTGGCTGCAGATGATCGGTTCGGTATCCAACCTGTTTGCCAGCGGCCAGGCGGCATTTGCCGCCGCGATGGCCGCGCATGCGGCCGATACGGCGGATGAAGCGGCCGACCAGGCCGATGAAGCCGCCGAGCAGATGGCCCCGCAGGCCGCTCCCCGCCCGGCTCCGGGACCGGCAGCCGCCCCCGAACCGGAACTGCGCGAACCGCAGCCGGCCGAAGCGGCCACCGACGTCTCCGAACGTTGACTCGACACATCCGCCGCGTTGATCGCGGCGGGCGGATAATGGGCCTCCCTTCCCGGTCGGTGCGTCGATGAGCGAGTCCCTGCTGTCCCCTGTGGCCCCCGAACCGGAAAGCAGGGCTCCCCTGCCGCCGCCCTCGCGCCCGCGCGGGCCGATGTCGCTGGTGGTGCTGGCTACGCTGGCCGTGGCCTTCACCCTGTGGGCCGCGCAGGACATCATTCTGCCGGTGCTGCTGGCAATGTTCTTCGCCCTGGTCGGCAACCCGATCCTGCGCTTCCTGCGCCGGCTGTGGATCCCGCGCGCGATCGGTGCGCTGCTGATCCTCGGCACCGGCCTGGGCGTGACCGCCTCGCTCGGCGTGCAGCTGATCGGCCCGGCAATGGACTGGGCACAGGAAGCACCGCAGCAGCTGCGCAAGATCGCCCGCCAGGTGCAGGACCTGACCAAGCCGGTGCAGCAGGCCAACCAGGCGGCGGAAAACTTCGCGCGCGTCGCCGGTGGCGAGAGCAACCGCAGGATCCAGGTCATCCGCACGCAGCTGGACGACCCCTATCGCGTACTGACCCGGGCACCGAAGCTGGCCGCATCGGTACTGGCGGTGGTGCTGCTCACCCTGTTCTTCATGATCTATGGCGAGAGCCTGCAGCGCGCGGCCATCGCCCTGTTCCCCAACCGCCAGCAGCAGCGCTTCACCACCGACATCCTGCGTTCGATCGAACGCGAGGTCTCCCGTTACGTGCTCACCATCAGCGTCATCAACACGCTGGTGGGGCTGGTGTTTGCCGGCGTGCTGATGCTGCTCGGCATCGGCCTGCAGGAGGCCCTGCTGTGGGGCACGGTGGCCGCGCTGCTGAATTTCGCGCCGTACGTGGGCCCGCTGATCGGCGTGGCGATGATGCTGCTGATGGGCTTTGTCGAGTTCCGCGATCCGCTGCAGGCCCTGCTGCCGGCCGCCGCCTACCTGGGCCTGCATACGCTGGAAGGGCAGCTGGTGACCCCGGTCGTGCTGGGCCGGCAGATGAAGCTGTCGCCGCTGGTGCTCATCCTGGCCCTGATGGTGTTCGGCTGGGCGTGGGGCATGGTCGGCCTGCTGTTGTCGGTGCCGCTGCTGGTCTGCATCAAGCTGGTGCTGGCGCGCCTGGAGGGCATGCAGGGCTGGGCGCGGCTGCTGGAATGAAAGCCCCGGCGGGCAGGCGTAGAATGGCCGGGTGAAATTTCTCGTCCAAGCCATCACCCTCGACCTCGACGACACGCTCTGGCCGTTCGCGCCGATCGGCGCCCGCATCGACGTGGTCCTGCACGAATGGATGTGCGAGCACAGCCCCGCCACCGCCGCCATGTACCCGGTGGCGGCGATGCGCGAACTGCGCGAGCGCTCCTTCCGCGACAACCCGCAGCTGCACTTCGACCTGAGCGCGCTGCGCCGGCTGACGATCCAGGAGGCGCTGCAGAACAGCGGCGCCAGCCTGGACCTGCTGGAGCCGGCCTACGAAGTGTTCTATGCCGCGCGCAACCAGGTGGAGTGCTATCCCGATGCCCTCGACGCGCTGGCGCGCATCGCCGAGAGGGTACCGGTGGCGGCGCTGAGCAACGGCAACGCCGACCTGGAACGGATCGGCCTGTCGCATCTGTTCGCCTTCCAACTGGGCGCGCGCGAACATGGCGCGGCCAAGCCGGAGCCCAGCATCTTCCATGCCGCCTGCGACCGCCTGGGCGTGGCGCCAGCGCAGGTGCTGCACGTGGGCGACCATATCGAGATGGACGTGGCCGGGGCGATCACGGCCGGCCTGCGCGGCTGCTGGATCAACCGCGACGCTGCCACCTGGACCCATCCGCAGCTGCAGCCGGACCTGCAGTTCGACACCCTTACCGGCCTGGCAGACTGGTTGGACGCCAACCTCGATGCCGCCGACGAACACCGGAGTAACTGACGCATGAGCGAGATCACCGGCTTCACCGCCACCGCCACCGCCGCACTGCCGCTGTACGTGCTGGACCGCGAGCAGTACGCCCGCTGGAAGGCCGCCCAGCCGGCTGCACAGCAGGCATGGCTGGACGCACAGGGCTTCAATGCCAGCGGCCACAGCGTGGCCCTGCTGCCGGGCGCGGACGGCCTGGCCGGTGCGGTGATCGGGGTTGGCGACCGCGCCGATGCCTACGCCTATGCGCATGCCCCGCACGCCCTGCCCGAAGGCAGCGTGTGGCAGCTGGCCACCGAACTGCCGGCCGCCGAACAGGCGCTGCTGCAGCTGGGCTGGGGCCTGGGCAGCTACCGCTTCGACCGTTACCGCAAGCGCAACCGAGCACCGGCACAACTGCTGGCCAGCCCGACGGCGGAAGTGGCCGACCTGATCGCGGCCAGCCTGCGCGTGCGCGACTGGGTCAACACTCCGACCGAGGACATGGGCCCGCAGCAGCTGGAAGACGCCGCACGTGCGCTGGCTGACACCCACGGTGCGCAGGTCGAAGCGATCACCGGCGATGAACTGCTGAAGCAGAACTTCCCGGCCATCCACGCAGTGGGCCGTGCCTCGCACCGCGCGCCGCGCCTGATCGTGCTGCGCTGGGGCAAGGACAGCGACCCGGCGCTGGCGCTGGTCGGCAAGGGCGTGTGCTTCGATACCGGCGGCCTGGACATCAAGCCGGCCGACGGCATGCGCAACATGAAGAAGGACATGGGCGGTGCCGCCCACGCGCTGGCCCTGGCCGGGCTGGTGATGGCCCAGCAGCTGCCGGTGCGCCTGACCCTGCTGATTTCGGCGGTGGAAAATGCGATCGGCCCCGATGCCTTCCGCCCGGGCGAGATCATCGCCACGCGCAAGGGGCTGAGCGTCGAGATCGACAACACCGACGCCGAGGGCCGCCTGGTCCTGTGCGATGCGCTGACCTTCGCCGGCGAGCAGAAACCCGACCTGGTGCTGGACTTCGCCACCCTGACCGGTGCCGCCCGCATTGCGCTGGGCCCGGACCTGCCGGCCCTATTCAGCAACGACGACACGGTGGCCCAGCAGTGGCTGCAGGCCGGCGATGAAACCCGCGACCCGGTGTGGCGCATGCCGCTGTGGCGCCCGTACCTGCGTTACCTGAGCAGCGGCGTGGCCGACCTGGCCAATGCCGGCTCGCGCATGGCCGGCTCGGTGACCGCCGCGCTGTACCTGGAGCGTTTCCTGGAAAACGACCAGCGCTGGGCACACCTGGACGTGTATGCCTGGAACGACGGCGAGCGCCCGGGCCGTCCGGCCGGTGGCGAGGCCCTGGCCCTGCGTTCGGCCTGGGCGATGCTGAAGAAGCGATACGCCTGAGGGAGCCGCCGGGCATGGCCCGGCGCTACCGTTTGCGCTGGAAGTTTGACGAAAAATTGAATACCGGGCCTGGAAGGGTTCTGCGAGGATGTGCGGGTCGACCACCCACACGATCCGTGAAGGCAGGAACCCGACCATGTCGCTCTTCCGCTACACCCGCGCTGGCCAGACGCCGGGCGCATCGCGCACGCATTCGGCGTTGCCCTGGATCGCCCTGATCGCCCTGATCCTGGGCGGCGCCGCGCTGGCCTTCGCCTGGCTGGCCGGCTGGATCGGCAACCGCCTCACCGCGCAGCGTTTCACCGACACCATTGAAGCCACCGGCCCGGCCCATCCAGGCTTCCGGCGTGCGCACAGCAAGGGCATCTGCGTGAGCGGCTGGTTCGAACCCAGCGCGCAGGCGCCCACCCTGTCCAGCGCGCGGGTGTTCTCGCAGGCGCGCGTGCCGGTGATGGGCCGCCTGTCGATCGGTGGCGGCGACCCGTACGGCGCCGACAACACCGCGCGCGTGCGCAGCATGGCGGTGCAGATGGTCAGTGACGACGGCCAGGAATGGCGCATGGCGATGAACAGCTTCCCGTTCTTCGCCGTGCCCGACGCCGAGGCCTTCTACGAGCAGACCCGCGCCTCCATTCCCGACCCGGCCACCGGCAAGCCCGACCCGCAGAAGATGGCCGCCGTGCTGGCCAGATACCCCAGTGCGCAGGCCTTCCAGCAATGGGCGAAGACCGCGCCGTGGACCAGCAGCTGGGCCGATACCACCTACAACAGCGTCAACAGTTTCTGGTTCACCAACGCGCAGGGACAGAAGCGCGCGGTGCGCTGGCGCTGGCAGCCGCTGGCGCCGGTGGTAGAGATGGATGCGGAAACGCGCAGGCAGGCCAGCGTCGATTTCCTCAGCCAGGAACTGCAGCAGCGCCTGGCCAAGGGCCCGGTGCAGTGGAATCTGGTGGTCAGCACCGCCGCGCCCGGCGATGCCATCGACGATCCGTCGACGCCGTGGCCGGAGTCGCGCGAGCAGGTGGTGGCCGGCGTGCTCAGCCTGGACCGCATGCAGTCGCAGGAGGAAGGCGCCTGCGGCCAGGTCAACTTCGACCCGTTGATCCTGCCCAGCGGCGTGCGCGGCAGTGACGACCCGATCCTGGCCGCGCGCTCGGCCGTGTACTCGCAGTCCTTCAACCGCCGCGAGCGCGAACGCGCTGCCGGCAACGTCGAACAACCGAAGAAGGAGGCCGCACGATGAGTACCGGCAACGGCCACTTCAACCTGCTCGCGCGCATCCTGCACTGGACCATGGCGGCGATGATCCTGGCCATGCTGTTCGTCGGCGTGACCATGGTCGCCTCGCTGCACCTGCGGCCGATGCTGATCGACCTGCACCGCCCGCTGGGCATCGCCATCCTCGTGCTGGTGCTGTTGCGGTTGTACAACCGCCTGCGCCACCGCCCGCCACCGCTGCCGGCCGACCTGCCGGCGTGGCAGGCGCTGGCGGCGAAGGCATCGCACTGGATGCTGTACGGGCTGATGCTGGCGATGCCGCTGATCGGCTGGGCGATGCTGTCGGCCGGCGGCTACCCGATCACCCTGTGGGGCGGCCTGCACCTGCCACCGATCGTGCCGCACACCCCGGCGCTGTATGCCGCCCTGCGCAACGCGCATAGCCTGCTGGCGTATGTGTTGTTCGCCACGGTGCTGATGCACGTGGGCGCGGCGCTGTTCCACCTGTGGGTGCGCCGCGATGGCGTGTTCCAGGCGATGGCACGCGGAAAGGATTGAGCGGGGCCTCGAATCGGTAGCGCCGGGCCACGCCCGGCGGAAGGCCAACACCCGCCGCTGCGCTCGCCGGGCATGGCCCCGCGCTACCGGCACATGGCGCGCCTACAACCAGCCCTTCTGCCGGGCCAGCCGGTACGCCTCGATGCGGTTGGCCACGCCCAGCTTGCCGATGCACTCGGACAGGTAATTGCGCACCGTGCCGTGCGAAAGCCCCAGCTGTTCAGCGATCTCGCTGGCCGTGCGGCCTTCGCCGGCCAGCCGCAGCACGCGGCGCTCGCGGTCGGTCAGTGGATCGGCCTGCGACCACGCATCCATCGCCAGCTGCGGGTCGATCGCGCGGATGCCCTGCTGCACCTTGCGCAGCGCTTCGGCCAGGTTCTCCGCCGGTGCATCCTTCAACAGATAACCCAGCACCCCCGCTTCCAGCGCACGGCGCAGGAAACCGGCGCGGGCGAAGGTGGTCACGATGACGACCTTGATCGGCAGTTCGTGGCGGGCGATGCGCTGGGCCAGCTCGAGACCGGTCAGGCCAGGCATCTCGATGTCGGTCACCAGGATGTCCGGCTGCAGCTGCTGCAGCATGCGCCAGGCGGTTTCGCCGTCGGCGGCACTGCCCAGCACCTCGATGTCCGGCTCCAGGCCCAGCAGCGCCGACAGCGCGCCGCGCACCATGGCCTGGTCCTCGGCCAGCAGGATGCGGATCATGCCGCACCGTCCTGTGCCAGCGAGGCCGGTGGGACCGGAGTGGTGGCCGCTGCCAGCGGCACTCGCACGCTCAACACGGTCCCCTCTCCCCTGCCCGACTGCACCTGCAGCTGGCCGCGAAGCGCGGCCACGCGCTCGCGCATGCCGCACAGGCCATTGCCTTCGGCCTGAAGTCCGCCCCGTCCGTCATCGCGTATCTGCATCACCAGTTGCCGTCCTTCCTGCATGAATTCCACCCGCGCCTGGGTCGCCTGCGCATGGCGCACGATATTGGTGGCCGCCTCGCGCAGCACCAGGGCAAGGCCGCGCTCCACCTCCACCGGCATCGGTGGCGGCACCGTGTAGTGCAGGTGCACCTGCTGGCATTCCAGCAGCAGCCGCGCCGAGGCCAGCTCGCCGGCCAGATCGCTGGCACGGATGCCGGTGACCGCGCTGCGCACCTGCGCCAATGCCTCGCGGGCGATGGCCTCGGCCTCGCCGATCTCCTGCCGCGCACGCGCGTCATCGCGGTCGTACAGCTTGCGCGCCAGTTCCAGCTTCAACGTGATCAGCGAAAGCGTGTGGCCGAGCAGATCATGCAGGTCACGGCCGATGCGCTCGCGCTCGGCAGTGGTCGCCAGCCGCCGCACTTCCTCCTGCGACAGCTGCAGGGCCACGTCGCGCTGCTGGCTCAACGCCTCCACGTTCACCACCAGGCCGACGATGAAGGACACCGCCGGCATCCACACCAGCGCCTGCCACGGGTAGCCGAAGTACAGCGCGGCCGAGCAGAACACGAGGTTCAAACCGCTCAGCTGCAGCAGGTACATCCACCAGCCGCTGCGTCCGCTCATGCGCATCAGCACGCAGCCGAACACGAAGTAGCTCAGGCCGGAGGGGTACCAGGGCAGCAGCACCAGCGACAGCGCGACCATCGCCATTGCATAACGCGGGCCGTGGTGGCGCGGCGCCAGCATCACCCGTGCATACAGGAACAGGAACAGCGGATAGCTGGCCAGGGTGAGGAACAACCAGCGCAGGGTGAAGCCATTGCCCAGCGCGGGCGTCAGGAAGATCCACACCGACCACAGCAGGTGGATCGCCCCGCTCCACGGTGATTTGCCGCGCCGCAACTGGTCAGCCACGGCCGAATCCGGCGCGGGGCGCAGCAGGGAGGCAAGCCAGCTCGACGACACGGGCGGATCCAGGCGGGGACGTTCGCTGCCGATCATGCCAGTTCAGCCGACCCGGCGCAGGCGGCGACGCGCCAGCAGCAATGCCACTACGGTTACGCCCAGCAGCACCAGCAGATGCCCGGCGAGGCTGCCTGCCGCAGGCAGCCCGACCACCGGCAGCGCCAGCTGCGCCAGGTGCCAGGTCGGCCACAGCGGCGCCATCGTCGAGAACAGCTTCGGCAGCGCCGACAGCGGCAGCCACAGGCCCGAGAGCAGGGCCAGCGGAAGGTACACCAGGTTGACCATCGCCGGCGCCGCGCTGGCACTGACATGGCTGCCGATCAGCAGGCCGATGGCACCCAGCGGCAGGGCCGCCAGTGCGGCCACAGCCAGCAGCTGCAGGATCTGCTGTACCTGCAGATGCACACCGCCGAGTGTGCTGGCCGCGGTGACCAGCAGGCCGGCCACCAGCAGCGCGAGCATCACCGCCATCGCCAGCCGTGCCAGCAACGGTGCCGCCGCCGGCATCGGCAGCGCGCGCTTGAGGGTCAGCAGGCCGCCTTCGCGGTCCAGTGCCAGCTGCACGCCGAAGCCGAACAGCGCCGGTGCCATCGCGCCGAAGACGCAGTAGGTGGCCAGCAGATACAGCGGCGCATGTCCACGCCCCAGCAGCACGCCGAACAACAGGTAGAACAGCACCGGGAACAGCAGCGACGGCACCGCGAAGGCCGGCGTGCGCCAGGCCCGGCGCAGCTCGGCCTGCAGCTCGGCGATGCAGGGACGCAGGGCGGCACGCACGGAAGCGCGCGGCGCAGCGAGGGTACGGGTCACGGTGTTCATGCGGCCTCCCGGGTCATGTCGAGGAAGGCGTCAGCCAGTGCCGCGCCCTGTACTTCCAGTTCCTGCAGTCGTGCGTCGGCGGCCAGCAGGCGCGCCACCACCGGTTCGGCCGGGCTGGCCAGCAGCTGCAGGTGCGCTCCGTCGCGCTGCACCTGCTGCACGCCCGGCCAGTGCTGCACGTCTTCCACTGCGAGGCTGCTGCGGCAGCGGATGCGCCGCGGCCGGTCGGCCAGGCGCAGCTCGGCCAGCGGCGCATCGGCCAGCACGCGGCCCTGCTCCAGCACCACCACCTGCGACGCCAGCGCTTGGGCCTCCTCCAGGTAGTGGGTGGTCAGCAGCACGCCACAGCCTTCGGCCACAAGCTGCCGGATCGCCTGCCACATCACCTGCCGCGCCTGGATGTCCAGGCCGGTGGTGGGCTCATCCAGGAACAGCACGCGCGGGCGCCCACACAGCGCGATGGCGAACTGCACCGTGCGCTGCTGGCCACCGGACAGCTGCCCGTAGCGGCGACGGGCCAGATCCTGCAGCCCGGCGCGCTGCAGGACCTCGGCCAGCGGCATCGGGTCGGGATAGCAGGCGCTAGCCTGCGCCACCAGCTCATCCACCTGCAGCATCGGCGGCAGGCTGGTGCTCTGCAGCATCACACCCAGGCCCACGCGGCTGGCGCGCTGCTGCGGATCACCGCCGAGCAGTTCGACCTGCCCGGCATCGGCGCGGCGCAGGCCCAGCAGCACGCTGATCGCGGTACTCTTGCCAGCACCGTTGCGGCCCAGCAGGGCCAGGACCTGGCCGGCACGCACCTGCAGGTCGATGCCCTGCAGTGCGGCATGGCCGGCGTACTGCACCTGCACCTGGTGCAGGCGGGCCAGCGGGGCCGTAGTGGGAGCTGCGGTCGGATCCATGGGTGCGGTACCGGTAGCGGGGACGTTGCCATCCTGTGCCGCCCCGGTCACGTTTTGCAGTGGCCGCCGTCAGCTACATCGGGTGACAGCTGTCACTGCCATCCCGCCCCGTGCCACCTGCATGCTGTGCCGCACGCTTTGCCACCGGAACCGCTGCTGTCGCCCTTCCGGCCACTCCGCCCGAACGCCTGTGATGGAACGCAATGAACGCTTCTGCCGAGCTGTTGAAGGAACTCCGTATCGACCGCAGGAACCCGCCGCCGTCCTCCGGGGATGGGCCGGGCGGGCGCCGCTGGCTGTGGATCGCGTTGGTGGTGATCGTGCTGCTGTTGGCCGGCGGTGCCTTCTTCCTGTTCGGCCGCGAGCCGACGGTGGAGGTGGAAACCGCACCGGCAGTGGCGATCCAGCAGGGCAATGCCAGCAGCTCGGTACTCGATGCCAGCGGCTACGTGGTGGCCCGGCGCATGGCCACGGTGTCGGCCAAGATCACCGGCAAGGTACGCGAAGTGATGATCGAGGAAGGCATGCGGGTGGAGGCTGGCCAGGTCATGGCCACGCTTGACCCGATCGATGCCGATGCACAGCGCAGCCTCTCCGCCTCGCAGGTGCAGGCCGCACGTGCACAGGTGGCCGGCCTGCAGGCGCAACAGCGCCAGGCCGCCGCCGAGGCCAGCCGCCTGCAGGCGCTGGTCGGCCAGCAGCTGGTCTCACGTTCGCAGTACGACCAGGCCGTCGCCCAGCGTGACAGCCTCCGCGCGCAGCTCGATACCGCCCAGCGCAACGTCAAGGTGGCCAGCGACCAGCTCGCCATCGCCGACCTTGGCGTGGACAACAACATCGTGCGCGCGCCGTTCTCCGGCGTGGTCACCGCCAAGGCCGCGCAGCCGGGCGAGATCGTCTCGCCGCTGTCGGCCGGTGGCGGCTTCACCCGAACCGGCATCGGCACCATCGTCGACATGGAGTCGCTGGAGATCGAGGTGGAAGTGGGCGAAGCCTTCATCGGCCGCGTGCAGCCGAAGATGCCGGTGGAAGCCACGCTCAACGCCTACCCGGAGTGGAAGATCCCCGGTGAGGTGATTGCCATCATCCCTACCGCCGACCGCGGCAAGGCCACGGTGAAGGTGCGCGTGGCGCTGAAGGTGAAGGACCCGCGCATCGTGCCGGAGATGGGCGTGCGGGTCAGTTTCCTGGAACAGGCGCAGCCGCAGGCCGCGGCCACGCCGCAGGGCGTGCGCGTGCCGGCCACGGGCGTGGTCGAGCGCGACGGTGCCAGCGTGGCCTTCGTGCTGGGCGATGCCGACCGCGTTCAGCAGCGCGCCGTGCAGGCCGGCCAGGCAATGGGCAAGGACCGCCAGCTGCTGAAGGGCGTGAGTGCGGGTGAAAGCGTGGTGGTCAGCCCACCGGACACCCTGCGCGATGGCGCCAGGGTTCGACTGAAACAAGCGCAGTAATGGCCTGGCGCCCGCGTGGCGCCGCCGGCAGCACCGTTCGATGCAAGCTCCGGCCCGTGGCCGGCGCGCATCCCCGTGTCCCACCTTTCGTGGAGAACCCCGATGTCGACCCTGGTTTCACTACGCAACATCACCAAGACCTACCAACGTGGCCCGGAGAAAGTGCAGGTGCTGCATGGCATCGACCTGGACATCGCCAGCGGCGACTTCGTCGCGCTGATGGGCCCGTCCGGTTCGGGCAAGACCACCCTGCTCAACCTGATCGGCGGCCTGGACAACCCCAGTGGCGGCGAGATCAGCATCGAAGGCGAGCGCATCGACCAGATGAGCGGCGGCCAGCTGTCGACCTGGCGCAGCCACCACGTCGGCTTCGTGTTCCAGTTCTACAACCTGATGCCGATGCTGACCGCGCAGAAGAACGTGGAGCTGCCGCTGCTGCTGACCCACCTCAGCGCCGCACAGCGCAGGCGCAATGCCGAGATCGCACTGACCCTGGTCGGCCTCGCCGACCGCCGCAGCCACCGCCCCAACGAACTGTCCGGCGGCCAGCAGCAGCGCGTGGCGATTGCCCGCGCCATCGTCTCCGACCCGACCTTCCTGATCTGCGACGAACCGACCGGCGACCTCGACCGGCAGTCGGCCGAGGAGATCCTGGGCCTGCTGCAGCAGCTCAACCGCGAACACGGCAAGACCATCATCATGGTCACCCATGACCCGAAGGCCGCCGAGTACGCCACCCACACGGTGCATCTGGACAAGGGCGAGCTGGCCGACGCCCCGCTGGCCCACTGACGGAGGCCCCGGCGATGAAATACTTTTCCCTGGTCTGGGCCCAGCTGTTCCGCAGCCGCACCCGGACCCTGCTGACCCTGCTTTCGGTGGTCGCGGCGTTCCTGCTGTTCGGCATGCTCGATTCGGTACGCGTGGCGTTCAATTCCGGCGGCAGCGTGGAGGGTGCCAACCGCCTGGTCACTGCTTCGCGCCTGTCGATCACCCAGTCGCTGCCGATCCGCCTGGAAACGCAGATCCGCCAGGTCGACGGCGTGCGCGACGTGGCCTATGGCATGTGGTTCGGCGGCATCTACCAGGACCCGAAGAACTTCTTCCCGAACTTCTCGGTGTCGCCCAACTACTTCGACGTCTACCGCGAACTGCAGATCGACCCGGCGCAGCTGGAAGACTGGAAGCAGACCCGCACCGGCGCCATCGTCGGCGAGACCCTGGCCAACCAGTTCGGCTGGAAGATCGGCGACACCATTCCGCTGCAGGCAACGATCTTCCCGCGCGGCGGCAGCAATGACTGGCCGCTGGAACTGAAGGGCATCTTCCGCTCGAAGGACCGCGCGCAGGCAAGCAACGAAGAACGCCAGCTGATGATGAACTGGAAATACTTCGACGAATCCAACGACTACATCAAGAACCAGGTGAGCTGGTACACGATCACCCTGGACAACCCCGGCCATGCCTCGCGGGTGGCACAGGCCATCGATGCGATCTCGGCCAACTCCGACCACGAGACCAAGACCCAGACCGAATCGGCGTTCCAGCAGGCCTTCGTCAAGCAGTTCGCGGACATCGGCATGATCGTCACCTCGATCATGGGCGCGGTGTTTTTCACCCTGCTGCTGCTGACCGGCAACACCATGGCGCAGGCCGTGCGCGAGCGCATTCCCGAGCTGGCCACGCTGAAGACGCTGGGCTTCAAGGACAGCACCGTGCTGACGCTGGTGATGGTCGAGTCGGTGCTGCTGATCGGCCTCGGCGGCCTGATCGGCATGGGCCTGGCCGCGCTGGTGCTGCAGGCGATCGCACCGAAGAGCCTGGGCATGCTGCCACCGCACGTACCGACCCCCACCTGGCTGGTGGGTATCGGCCTGATCGTGGTGATCGGCGTCGTGGTCGGGCTGCTGCCCGCGCTGCGCGCCAAGCGCCTGAAGATCGTCGATGCGTTGGCCGGCCGCTGAGGAGGACACCCCATGAACAGGATCAAGAAGTGGTTGGGAAATGCACTGACCGTGCTGCTGCTGGCGGTGGGCCTGCTGCTGTGGATCGGCTTGCCGTGGGTCGGTGTACTGGCCGTGGCGGTGCTGGTGGCGCTGTGGCTGCTGCTGACCCGCAGCGGGCGGCTGGCGCTGGCGGCCACCCGTATCGGCATCGCCAGCCTGCCGCAGCGCTGGGGTGCCTCCTCGGTGATCGTGGTCGGCATTGCCGGCGTGGTCGGCGTACTGGTGGCGATGCTGGCCATGGGCGAGGGCTTCCAGGCCACGCTCAACAACACTGGCGATGACACCACCGCCATCGTGCTGCGCGGCGGCTCGCAGGCCGAGACCAATTCGGTCATCACCCGCGAGCAGGTGCCGATGCTGTCCACCCTGCCCGGCATCAGCCGCGATGGCGAAGGCCGGCCGCTGCTGTCGCCGGAGCTGTCGCAGGTGGTGAACCTCGTGTCCAAGGCCGACGGCACCGACGTCAACGCGCAGTTCCGCGGCGTTGGCCCACAGGCGTGGGCAGTGCATGACAAGGTGAAGATCGTGCAGGGCCGCACGTTCGGCACTGGCCTGCGCGAGATCGTGGTCGGCCAGGGCGCGCAGGGACAGTTCCGCGATCTGGACGTCGGCAAGATGCTGACCCTTGGCAACCAGGCCTGGACCGTGGTGGGTGTGTTCGCCTCGGGGGATGCGCACGATTCGGAAATGTGGACCGATGCCGATACGCTGGCCACCACCTACCAGCGCAGTGCATGGCAGTCGATCAGCGTGCGCACCGATGGCAGGCCTGGCTTCGAACAGTTCAAGGCGGCCGTAGCGGCCGATCCTCGGCTGAAGCTGGACGTGGAAACCACGCGTGCGTACTACAGCAAGCAGGGCGGCGGCCTGACCAAGCTGATCGACATCCTTGGCAAGGTGATCGGCACGATCATGGCGGTGGGCGCCGTGTTTGGTGCGCTCAACACCATGTATGCGGCAGTCGCGACGCGTGCGCGCGAGATCGCCACCATGCGTGCGATCGGGTTCCGCGGCCTGCCGGTGGTGACCGCAGTAATGCTGGAAACCATGCTGCTGGCGCTGCTGGGCGGGTTGCTCGGCTGCGCCGTGGCCTGGTTGTTGTTCAACGGATACAGCGTGTCCACCATCGGCAGCAATTTCAGCGCCGTGGTGTTCAAGTTCCATGTATCACCGGAGCTGCTGTGGAATGGGCTGAAGTGGGCGCTGGGCATCGGCCTGGTCGGTGGCCTGTTCCCGGCACTGCGCGCGGCGCGCCTGCCGATCACCACGGCGCTGCGCGAAACCTGATCAGCGCATACGTGTGTGCGGTGATGGATGTGGAAGGGCGAAGCGAAGGCTTCGCCCTTTTTTGTGGGCATCATCCACGCATGGCGTGGATCTACCGATGCCCTGTCTACGCATGGCGTGGATCTACCGATGCCCTATCCACGCATGGCGTGGATCTACCGATGCGCGTGTCGATCGCGCGGGTGTCCGCATTCCAGTAGATCCACGCCATGCGTGGATGAACACACGCACACCCTGCGCATTACAGATCATGCGATTGCAGCCGTTATCGGTGCCTCTGCGCATCGAATACAGCGCGCGCGTGACGTTGCGCACAGCCCTCCTGTGGATTGTTGGTTGCGATTCATCTTCAACGCGATGAAACACGCAGGGACAAACAGTTACGAATGAAAACACTCTAGAATCCCGCCCCCCACGTTGGTTTGCAGTACCCCACGCGCCCACAGAACGGGCGCATGTTTTTTTCTGAAACACGAGATTTCACGGATGTCCCTGAAGACCACCCCGCTGCGCAACGCGATCGTGATCGCGCTGGCTGCCAGCTGCACCACCCCCGCCTTCGCACAGGATGCGGGCGACAACACCACCAACCTCGACCGCATCGAAATCACCGGCTCGCGCATCCGCCAGGCCAGTGTCGAGACCGCCCAGCCGGTGGTCGCGCTCAACCGCGCCGAGATCGAGAAGAAGGGCTACGTCAACGTCGCCGACATCCTGCAGGACGTAACCGCTGCCGGTTCGCCGAGCATGAGCCGCGCTTCGTCGCTGACCTCCTCGCGCGACTTCGGTGGCATGTATGTCAGCCTGCGCAACCTGGGCCCGGAACGCAGCCTGGTGCTGATCGACGGCCGCCGCATGGGCGTCAGCGCCGGCGGTTATTCCGACCTGGCCTCGATTCCCTCGGCCATCGTCGAGCGCGTGGAAGTGCTGACCGACGGTGCGTCGGCGCTGTACGGCTCGGACGCCATCGCCGGTGTGGTCAACATCATCACCCGCAAGAATTTCGACGGTGGCGAAGCCAGCGTCTACGTCGGCCAGTACGGCGAAGGTGACGGCCAGAAGCGCTCCTACAGCGCCACCTTCGGCAAGACTTTCGACCGCGGCTGGTTCAGCGTGGGCGCCGAGCGCACCAAGGAAGACGAAGTGATGGGCGGCGCGCGTGAGTTCACCCGCTACGTCAACGGCCCGCGCCACCCGAACGACGGCCTCAACGGCACCACGCCGTGGGGCAGCGTCACCGTCGGCGGAAAGCCGGTGACCGTCGGCCCGGGCGGTGACCCGACCGATGCAGCCAACTTCCACACGCTTAACCCGGCCGATGGCGCCAACACCAAGACCAACATGAGCCTGCTGACCGGCCTGGAGCGCACTTCGGTGTTCGCCAACGGTGGCTTCTCGATCAACGACAACCTGCGCGTCGTCGCCGATGCGCTGTACAGCAAGCGTGAATCGAGCAAGCACCTGGCCGGTTACCCGTACTCGGTGACTGCCGCACAGGCGCGCAACGGCACCCGCGCCGCCCTGTCCAAGGACAGCGCATTCAACCTGTGGGGCCAGGACGTGCTGTTCTCGCACCGCACCGAAGAAATGCTGCGTGGCACCGAGAACAACCTGGACACCAAGCGCGGCAGCCTGGGTCTGGAAGGCAGCTTCGACACCGGTTCGCGCTACTGGGACTGGAACGTCAACTACACCTACAACCGCAATGAAGGCGAGCGCATCGGCACCGGCAGCATGTACCAGCCGAACGTCAACCTCGCCGTCGGCCCGTCCTTCATCAAGGATGGCGTGGCCTACTGCGGTACCACCAATGCGGTGATCGCCGGCTGCGTGCCGTGGAACCCGGCCGCACCGATGGGCTACACCGGCCCGGGCTCGCTGAGCAACCAGGACGTGCAGGACTACCTGTTCGCCCGCTTCGTGGACAAGAGCCAGACCACCACCAAGGTGGCCAGCGCCAACATCTCCGGCTCGCTGTTCACCCTGCCGGCCGGCGACGTGCTGACCGCGATGGGCTTCGAGCACCGTACCGAAGAAGCACGCTACACCCCGGACCTGATGGTGCAGAACGGCCAGATCGCCGGCACCAGCGGCAAGCCGACCCAGGGCGACTACTCGCTCAGCGAGGTCTACCTGGAACTGCAGGTGCCGCTGCTGGCCGACATGGCCTTTGCCCGTGAGCTATCGCTGGACGTGGCCGGTCGCTATTCGGATTACAACAACTTCGGATCGACCACCAACAGCAAGTTCGGCGTGAAGTGGAAGCCGATCGACAGCCTGCTGGTGCGCGCCACCTACGGCACCGGCTTCCGTGCGCCGACCGTGGACGACCTGTACGGCGGCACCGTCAGCAGCCGTGACTCGTTCACCGACCCGTGCGATACCTCGTTCGGCACCGCCGCCACCAGCGCTGCGGTTGCCGCACGCTGCAAGGCCCTGAACGTGCCGGCCAACTTCCGCCAGCTCAACAGCGACGGCAGCGTGGCCAGCAAGCCGGGCCAGCAGGCCACCACCGATTTCAACTCGGGTTCCAACCCGGAGCTGAAGCCGGAAACCGCCAAGACCTGGACCGTCGGCCTGGTCTACAGCCCGGACTTCGTGCAGGGCCTGGACGTCAGCCTGGACTGGTGGAAGATCCGCATCGACAACGCCATCGTCGGCGAGTCGGCCACCAGCATCCTGGAACAGTGCTACGTGCAGGGTTCGGACGCGGCCTGCGGTCGCTTCACCCGCGGCAGCAACGGCCAGGTCAATGCGCTGGACCGCTCGCTGGTCAACGCCGGCTACCGCGAAACCGCCGGCTATGACATCAGTGCGCGCTACCGCCTGCCGGAAACCGCGTTCGGCAAGTTCGCCGTCACCTGGAACACCACCTATACCGACTACCTGGAACAGCGTAACGACAACGCCGTCACCACGCCGGTGGAACAGCTGACCAGCTGGGGCGGCAACTTCCGCGTGCGCTCGACCTTCAACCTGGACTGGCAGTACGGCAACCTGGGCATCGGTTGGACCGCGCGTTACTACTCCAGCATGAAGGAGAAGTGCTCCTACCTGGACGAGTGCAACCTGCCAGGCTTCAGTTCGGCCTACACCGATGCCTCGCCGACCAACAAGGTGGGTTCGAACACCTTCCACGACCTGCAGGTGCGTTACAGCCTGCCGTGGGATGGCACCGTTTCGCTGGGCCTGAACAACGTGTTCGACCACCAGGGTCCGGTGATGTACAGCCAGCCGAACAGCAGCTTCGTCTACTACGGCGGCTTCGACATCGGTCGTTTCATGTACATGAAATACCAGCAGCGCTTCTAAGCCTGCACCCGCGTTCCCGTTCCGGCCAACTCTCTCCTGGCCGGAGATGGAAGCAGAACGGCGCCCCCCGGGGCGCCGTTCTTTTTTGCCGGAGCCGGGGTCGGATCCCTTCGCAACGCGAAGGGCTCTGACCCCATCGCGATTACCGCTTCGCCGCCCGCATCGCCCGCACGTTCTCGCCGACGAACAACACCAGCCCGGCCCAGATCACCGCAAAACCAATCGCCTTGCCGGTATCGAACGCCTCGTGGAAGAAGAACACCCCCAGCAGCAGCTGCAGGCTCGGTGCGATGTACTGCAGGATGCCGACCAGCGACAGCGGAATGCGCTTCACCCCGTAGGCGAAGCCGATCAGCGGCACCGCAGTGACCACGCCACCGAACACCAGCAGCAGATCGTTGCGCCAGCCCCAGCCGTGGAAGAACGCGCCGCCATGACCGTTCTCGGCCCACACCGCAAACGCCAGCGCGGGCAGGAACAGGTAGAGGCTCTCCACGCCCAGTCCGGCCACCGGATCGACCGACACCAGCTTGCGCAGCAGGCCGTACAGGCCGAACGAACACGCCAGGCCCAGCGCGATCCACGGCGGCGTGCCGGCATCGATGGTCAGCCAGGCCACGCCTACCGCGGCCATCGCCACTGCGATCCACTGCACGCGGCGCAGGCGCTCCTTCAGCACCAGCACGCCCAGCAGCACGTTCACCAGCGGGTTGATGAAGTAGCCCAGGCTGGTTTCGATCACATGCCCGGCATTGACCGCCCAGATGTACAGGCCCCAGTTGAAGGCAATGGTCAGGCTGGATACCGCCAGGATCGGCAGCGCGCGCGGCTGCGCGGCGATCTTCCGCCACCAGCCCAGGCGCGCGCTCAGCAGCAGCCACGCCACCACCAGCACCGTGGACCAGATGATGCGGTGGGCAATGATCTGGAACGACGGCACCTCGTTGAGCAGATGCCAGTACACCGGCACCAGCCCCCACAGCACAAAAGTGGACGCGGTAACCAGTAGGCCGCGTCGTTGTTCCTGTTCGTCCATGCTCACTTCCTCATGCTCACTTCTTCCACGTCCGGGCCATGGTCAGCACCACCACGCCCAGCAGGATCACCGCCATCGCCAGGAAATCGCGCCAGCCGAAGCGCTCGCCGTTCAGTACGGCCCCCAGCAGCACCGCGATGACCGGATTGACATAGGCGTAACTGCCCGCCAGCGCAGGGCGCACGTTGTGCAGCAGCCAGACATAGGCGGTGAACGCCACGATCGAACCGAACACGCACAGGTAGGCCATGGCCAGCAGGCCGCCGGCGTCGGGCAGCGCGGTCGGGCGCTCGCCCACCGCCAGGCCGATCAGCACCAGCAGCACGCCGCCGCAGATCATCTGCCCGGCGGCGGTCATGAACGGACCAGGCAGGTCCAGGCCGCGCGCCCACACCGAGCCGAACGCCCAGCCGACCGGTGCGATCAGCAGCAGCACCAGCCCGGTGGGCGACGCCGTGAGGCTGCTGCCGGCATTGAGCCAGACCACGCCGATGAAACCGATCGCGATGCCCAGCCATTCGCCGCGGCTCGCGTGCTGGCCTCGAAACGCGGAGAACAGCGCCATCCACAGCGGCACCGAGGCCACCGCCGTCGCGGCCAGGCCTGAGGACACTTCGCGCTCGGCCAGCACCACCATGCCGTTGCCCAGCACCAGCATGGTCGCGCCCATGATGACCAGGTTGCGCCACTGCCGCAGGCTCGGCCGTGGCATCTTCCAGAACAGGCGCAGGGCCAGGTACATCAGGCCGCCGGCGATGATGAAGCGGCTGCCGGAGACCATGGTGAGCGGCAGCGCGCCGCCGTTCAGGGCCTTGGCGATGCCCAGGTAGGTCGAGCCCCAGACCACGTAGACCAGCAGCAAGGCCAGCGCGACAAGGCCACCCCGGGGGGCAGCCGCAGAAGGAACAGGAGAAGCCGACATGACGCACCAGCAGGCAGGGGAAAAGAGATTCTAGAAGGTTCGGGTGACGGAGCAACCCCGCTTCCGGCAGCCACGCAGGCCTTGCAGGGCTTTACTGAACGCGCAGCCCGCGACATCGCGTACGACGATCTAGCTATGGTCCCCTCTTCGGGCCGCTGTCACCCTGTGCGGTCCCCATGCCCTGCCCGCCCCTCCGGCACCCGGCGTTGACGTGGGATGCAGTACCTAGGAGGCTGGCTGGCAGCGCCCCACGCGCGCCCCTGGCACCGATCTTTCCCGCACGGAAGCACCGCATCGAGGATCCTCACCCAGATGAGCACCACGTCCCAACCTGCTGTTCCCAGCACCGACGGCGCCGCGCTGCGCCGCTCGATCTCCAATACCCTCAAAGGCTCCGCCGGCAACCTGGTGGAGTGGTATGACGTCTACGTGTACTCGGTGTTCGCCGTGTACTTCGAATCGCAGTTCTTCTCGCCCGAAGACAAGAACTCCACCCTGTACGTGTGGGCGATCTTCGCCGCCACGTTCCTGATGCGCCCGATCGGCGCCTGGTTCTTCGGCCGCTTCGCCGATCGCCACGGCCGTCGCCTGGCGCTCACCGTGTCGGTCACCCTGATGGCCGTCTGCTCCTTCCTCATCGCCATCACGCCCACCGCGGCCAGCATCGGCATCTGGGCGGCGATCATCCTGCTGTTCGCACGCCTGCTGCAGGGCTTCGCCACCGGCGGTGAGTACGGCGCCAGCGCCACCTACATGTCCGAGGCCGCCATTCCCGGCCGCCGCGGCTTCCTGTCCTCATTCCACTACGTCACCCTGGTCGGCGGCCATGTGCTGGCCCAGCTCACGCTGTTCCTGATGCTGAACTTCTGGGGCAAGCCGGAAATCTCCGAGTTCGGCTGGCGCATCGCCTTCGGCATCGGTGGCATTGCCGCGGTCGTGGTGTTCTGGCTGCGCCGAGGCATGGACGAGACGATGGAAGAATCGTCGATCGAGGCCGCGCGCGAAGGCAAGGCGAAGAAGTCCGGTTCGATGTACGAACTGGTCGTGCACCAGTGGCGCCCGCTGCTGCTGTGCTTCCTGATCACCGCCGGCGGCACCATTGCCTTCTACACCTACTCGGTGAACGGCCCGAAGATGATCCAGAGCGCGTTTGCCGCGGATGATCCGATGACCGCCACCCTGGTCAACCTCGGCGTGCTGACGTTGCTGATGGTGCTGCAGCCGGTCGGCGGCTGGCTGTCGGACATCATCGGCCGCAAGAGCCTGCTGGTGTTCTTCGGCGTGGGCGGCGTGCTGTACAGCTGGTACCTGATCACCCAGCTGCCGCACCAGCACGATGCCACCCTCGCCTTCCTGACCCTGGCGCTGGGCTTTGTCATCCTCACCGGCTACACGTCCATCAACGCGGTGGTGAAGGCCGAACTGTTCCCCACCCACATCCGTGCACTGGGCGTGGGCCTGGGCTATGCGCTGGCCAATTCGCTGTTCGGTGGTACCGCCCCGCTGCTGTACCAGGGCGCGCTGAAGACCGGCCACGTCGACTGGTTCGCCATCTACGTCACCGCCACGATCGCGGTATCGTTGGTGGTCTATGTCTTCTTCCTCACCAACAAGGGCCCGAACTGGCTCGACGGCACCCGCAAGTAAGGGCGTCGTACTGATCGCAGCCACCGGTGCAATGCCGGTGGCTGCTGCGTCTCCGGCGTCGCCGCTGATGTGGATCGCGGCGGCGCTTGCCGCAGCCACGGCACTGGCCTGGCTGCTGCGCCGCCCCGGCGCGCAGGCCTCATGGCCGCGCATCGGCTTCGGGGTGGCGCTGCTGGTGTTCTCTGCCGCACTGGTGCTGCAGCTGTCGGTCGACCTGGGCAGTGGCCACAGTTCGATGGCGATGAGCAGCAACCCACGCGGCCGGGTGCTGCACCCGGTGGGCCTGCGCACGATGGTGGTGTGCTATCTGGCCGTACTCGCCGCCAGTGGCTGGGGCGCGTGGGCGTTGTTGCGCCGGCGCGGATGACGCCGGCGCGGTAGAGTCGACCGTTGGTCGACTGCTCTGCCTTCTAACGTGCAGGACCCACGCTTCGCGCGGCGTCGACCAACGGTCGACTCTACCCCCTCCGTTATCCCGCGTTGCCGGCCAGCGGCCGGCACCCTCTTCAACGGCGGGCGGCGTCGCTCTTCTCGCGGGCGCCGTGGAATTCCGATTCCTTTTCCCACGTCGGCCAGCGGCGGCTGTTGGCCAGCTCGGCGCCCAGGTCGTAGACCAGCAGGGTGTCGGCGGCGTGGCCAGCCGGGTCCCAGCTCGGGGTCCAGGCGTCGCAGGCCTGGTGGTAGCAGTCGGCGAAGTACTTCTCGCGCAGCGCGCGGCCGGCCTGGACGCCGCCGTCCAGCTTGTCCAGGCCCGGGCCGATGGTGATGGCCGGCACGCCCAGGCGGGCAAAGGCGAAGTGATCAGCGCGGTAGAAGAAGCCCGCTTCCAGGTTCGGGTCGGGGCTGTAACTGCGGCCACGGGCCTTGGCCACGCGCTCCAGGTCGCCTTCCAGCGACACCCGGCCCTTGCCCCACGAGGCGATGTCACGGGGCGCGCCATCCGGGCTGAACATTTCGATGTTCAGCACCGCGGCGGTCTTTTCCAGCGGTGCCAGCGGGTGCGCGGCGTAGTAGCTGGCACCCAGCAGGCCCTTCTCTTCGGCCGTCAGGGCGACGAAATACAGGCTGCGCTGCGGCTGCGGGCCAGCGGCGAACACGCGGCCCAGTTCCAGCACGGTGGCCACGCCGGTGGCGTTGTCGATGGCGCCATGGCGGATGCGGTCACCCTTGGCGTCGGGCTGGCCGATACCGAAAGCATCCCAGTGCGCGGAGAAGATCACGGCCTCATCGCCATGCTCGCCGCCGGGCAGCTTGGCCACCACGTTGCGGGTCACCACCGGCTCGCGCTTGATCGCGAAATCCACGCTCAGCTTCGCGTTGTCCAGCACCACCGGACGGAAGTCGGCCTGCATGGCCTTGCGCTTCTCGGTGTCGAAATCCAGGCCGGCGTCGGCGAAGATCGCCTCGGCCAGCTCGCGCTGCATCCAGCCACGCAGCGGCGTGTGCTGGGCCATCGCTTCGGCCTGGCTGCGCTCGATGTCGAACAGCGGCGAGGTGCCCGAGCTCTTCACCGTGGCCCAGCCGTAGGCGGCCGGCGCGGTCTCGTGCACGATCAGCACGCCCTCGGCACCGCGGCGCGCGGCTTCCTCGAACTTGTAGGTCCAGCGGCCGTAGTAGGTCACCGCCTTGCCATCGAACGCACCCGGCGCATCGGCTTCAAAGTCGGCGTCGTTGATCAGCACCACGGCGATCTTGCCGTGCAGGTCCACGTCCTTGTAATCGTTCCAGTGGCGTTCCGGTGCGTCGATGCCGTAGCCGACGAACACCAGCGGTGCGTTGTTGATCTGCACGCGCTTGCGCGGCTGCAGGCTCTGCAGGGTCACGTCCGCGCCATTGGCCAGCGTGCGCTTGCCCTTTTTCAACTGCAGGCTGGCCTTGGCCGGGCCGTCCAGCTGCGCGCGCACCAGCGGCACCTGCTGTACCCAGCTGCCATCGGGGCCGCCCGGCTGCAGGCCGTAGCTGCGGAACTGCTCGATCAGGTACTGCACGGTGCGCTCTTCGCCTTCGCTGGCCGGTGCGCGGCCTTCGAATTCATCGGAAGCGAGCACCTGCACGTGACGCGACAGTGCCTGCGGATCGATGCCGCCACCGGGCAGGTCGTTGGCCGCATGGGCCAGGCCCCCGACGAAGAGGCAGGACGACAGCAGCAACACACGCATCGGATTCACGGCAATACCACGGCAGGAAGGGGAGTCACCCGAGTGTAACGTGGTCGTGACATCACGGCGCGGCCTGGGCCTGCGTCATCCACGCATGGCGTGGATCTACCGGCTGATGCGGTCGAGCCAGCAGGCCAGGCCCTGCGCGTTGAGCTCGATGTCCATCGCCAGCACCTCGGCCACCGCCGCCTGGTCCAGCGCGCAGCCATGCTGCTGTGCACGTTCCAGGTACAGCGCCTGCAGCGCGGCCAGCAGGCAACGGTGGCGGTCCGGGCGCCCATCGCACTGGCGGCCGATCGTCGCCATCGCATCGATCTGCTCGAACAGGTCGTCGGCCAGCTTCTGCACCTGCTGCACGCGGCCATAGTGGGTCAGGTACATCGCCTGCGGGCCGTAGCCCAGCATGCGCTGGATCGACGCCTTCATCGCCTCCGGATCGAACTGCACCGGCGAAGACGTGGGGAAGATGAAGGCACCCTGCGCACTGTCCAGCTCGCGGTAGGAGATGCCGAAGGTATCGCCGGTGAACCAGCTGCGGCTGCGCGCATCCCACGCGCAGTAGTGGTGCAGCGCATGCCCCGGCGTGTGCAGCAACAGCAGTTCACGGCCGGCCAGGTCGATGCGGTGGCCATCTTCGGCCACCACCACGCGGGCCTCGGGAATCGCTTCGATGCGGCCGTAGCTGCGGGCGATTTCCTCCGCGCCGTAGACCGCCGTGGCACCGGCAATCAGCCGGGTCGGGTCGATCATGTGCGGCGCGCCGCGCGGGTGCAGTACGGCCTTTGCATTCGGCAGCTGCTGCATCAGCAGGCCGGCGCCACCGGCATGGTCCAGGTGCACGTGGGTCAGCAGCAGCCAGTCCACCGCCTCCACGCCCAGCCCCGCATCGGCCAGCGCCTGCAGCATGGCCGGCACGGACAGGCCGGTGCCGCAATCGACGAAGGCCGCGCGGCCCTTCTCGACGATGAGGTAGGCCGCGTCGAAGTCGGGACGCTGGAAACCGGTATCGATGGTGTGGATGCTGGGATCGGCGGTCATCGGCACGCACCTGGCAGGATCAGGAACAGAGCCCCATGGTAGGCGCGTGCGTGGGGCCGGTTCGATGCGGCTTTGGTCGGAGGGGGCAATTCTGTAGAGCCGAGCCCACGCTCGGCTGCCTTTCTGCCAGACATCAGCCGAGCATGGGCGCGGCTCTACAGAGGGCGCGTGCAGCCGAACATGGTTACCGGGCCAGGTACCTCGGCCGCAGCAGCAGGGCCAGCACCAGCACCGCCAGGAACGCCCCATAGGCATACAGCACCGCCAGCACCTGCGGCCAGATCGGGCCGGCGCCGGGCTGCACCCGGCCGATGTGGTACCCCCACAGCATCGAGCCGATGCTCAGGGCGAAGGCCAGCGCCAGGGTGGCGGTGTCGAACAGGCGCCGCCGCGCGGTGCGCGGCTGGCGCGGAAACAGCCAGTAAAGGCTGCCCAGCAACAGGAACCAGGGCAGGAACAGCAGCAGCGACAACCAGGCCATCGCAGACTCCATGTCATCGCGCCGGGGGCGCGTGGGCATCATGCCATGTGTGGTGTGGTCGGGTAGAGCCGAGCCCATGCTCGGCTGCTTTTCCGCCAAGCCGAGCGTGGGCTCGGCTCTACAAAAGCAAAGCCGAGCGTGGGCTCGGCTCTACATCGGCGGAACGGGTCAGGCCGCTTCGCGCAGCACCGCCAGCGCGGCCAGCACGGCATCGACCTCGGCTTCCAGCTTGAACAGCTCGCTCTGCAGCTGGTCGCCCTGCTCGGCCTGCTTGATCACGGCGATCAGCTGGCCGGCATCGCGCGGCGAATCGAAGCCTTCGCTCTGGATCAGCAGCGTGCCGTCGCCGGCGGTCAGCTTGAAGTAGAAGCGGCCGTCCTTTTCGCGGTACTGCTTGAACAGCGGCGGTGCCGCGCGGGCGACGCCGGCATCCTCGCTGGCGATGTCGCCGGCGCCTGACAGGTCGCGCAGGCCCACCGCATGGCGCAGTTCTTCCAGCAGCGGGGCCGCCAGCTGCTCGCGCAGCTGCTGGCCACGGCGCTTGAGCAGCGCTTCGATCTTCTCCGGCTCGGCCATCAGCGCGTTGTAGCGCTCGCGCAGCGGCGACAGCTCGCCGTCGATGCGCTCGAACAGCTGCTGCTTGGCATCGCCCCAGCTGATGCCGGCGGCGAAGGCCTTGGCGAATTCGGCGGTCTGTTCCGGGGTGGCGAAGGCCTGGTACATCTGGAACAGCGCCGAGCCCTCGGTGTCCTTCGGTTCGCCCGGTGCGCGCGAATCGGTGAGGATCGAGAACACCAGCTTCTTCAGTTCGTCGCGCGGCACGAACAGCGGAATGGTGTTGTGGTAGCTCTTGCTCATCTTGCGGCCGTCCAGGCCGGCCAGGGTGGCCACCTGCTCGTCGATCACCACGTCCGGCAGCGGGAAATACTCCTTGCCGTACACGTGGTTGAAGCGCTGGGCGAAATCGCGCGCCATTTCGATGTGCTGGATCTGATCGCGGCCCACCGGCACCTGGTTGGCCTTGAAGATCAGGATGTCGGCGGCCATCAGCACCGGGTACATGAACAGGCCGGCGCTGACGCCCGCATCCTCGTCCACGCCCTCTTCGCGGTTCTTGTCCACCGCCGCCTTGTAGGCGTGGGCACGGTTGAGGATGCCCTTGCTGGCGATGGCGGTGAGGAACCACATCAGCTCGGTGGTCTCGCGGATGTCGCTCTGGCGGTAGAACCACACGTGTTCCGGATCCAGGCCGCAGGCCAGCCAGCTGGCCGCGATCTCCAGGGTCGCGCGCTGGGTGCGCTGCGGGTCCTGCGATTTGATCAGGCTGTGCAGGTCGGCCAGGAAGAAGAAACTCTCGATGTCCGGCGCGCGGCTGGCCGCGATGGCCGGACGGATGGCGCCAACGTAGTTGCCCAGGTGGGGCGTGCCGGAGGGGGTGATGCCGGTAAGGACTCGGGTCGTCATGACTGCGGGGGGTAACCTTCGATGAACAGGGCCAGTTTACCGTGCCCGCGACCAACCCCGTCAGCGCCTGCGGCGCGTTTGTTCACCCAACCCCGCTGGAGACGCCCGATGAAACGCCTGCTGCCCCTGTTGCTGATCCTGCCCCTGGCCGGCTTCCGCCCGGCCCCGCTGCCGCCACCGGTCTCCCCGGACGGCCCGGTCCGCATGAGCCTGGTCGACCGCGACCGTGGCACCGAACTGCGCAGCTACCCCGCCGATGGCCAGCGCTGGGTAGCCGGCGAGCGCGGCCATCGCTATGCGGTGCGCCTTTACAACGACAGCCCGCGCCGCGTGCTGGTGGTGCTGTCGGTGGACGGCATCAATGCCATTTCCGGCGAAGACGCCAACCCCTCGCAGACCGGCTACGTGCTCAACCCCGGCCAGAGCGCGGACATCACCGGCTGGCGCAAGAGCCAGGACGAGGTGGCCCAGTTCGTGTTCAGCAGCCCCGGCGGCAGCTATGCCAGCCGCACCGGGCGGCCGGACAACGTGGGCGTGATCGGCATCGCGGTGTTCAACGAGATGTACCGCTGGCGCCCGCAGCCCCGCGCGGAACCGCGCCTGCGGCAGTTGCCGCCACCGGCGCCCGCGGCCCCGGCGGCCGAAGCGGCCGCTGACAGCAGCGCCAGCCGTGCCGAAGGCTATGCGGCCAAATCTCCGGTCCCGGCACTGGGCACCGGCCACGGTGAGCGCGAGACCTCGCAGGTGCGTGACACCGCATTCGAGCGCGCCAGCCGCAGCCCCGCCCAGGTGCAGGAGCTGCGCTACGACAGCGCACGCAACCTGCGCGCACGCGGCATCGTGCTGGACGCACGCCCGCTGGAGCCGCGCTCGCGCCTGCCGCGCGAACCGCAGGCCTTCCCCAACCGCTACGTGCCCGACCCGCCGGCACGCTGAGGCAGACAGCACGACGCCCGCACCATCACGGTACGGGCGCCGGGCTGTGGGGGCGCGCTGTGGGGGAAGCGCGACGGACTTACTTGAAGTCCGGGTAATCCTTGCGGACGCTGTCGGAGAACTCGCTCACTTCCTTCTCGGCGCGGTCCTTGGCCCAACCGTAGCGTTCCTGCAGACGACCCGACAGGTACTCGGCATTGCCTTCGGCCACATCGAAATCGTCGTTGGTCAGATCGCCCCACTTGGCCTGGGCCTTGCCCTTGAGCTGCGACCACTTGCCGGAAATGATGTCTTTGTTCATTGCTGGAGTCCTCGGTTGCAACGGCGTTCTTACCGTGGCTGCAGCATCGCGCACCGGGCGTTGAACAACAGTCAACCTGCCATGAAAAACGTGCTCACCTGCTTGAATGGTTCACTACCGGCGGGCTGAGCTGCACACAAAAAAAGCCGGGACAGTGTCCCGGCCTTTTCATTCGGTACCACCCCGGGCTCAGTTGCCCTTGGCGGCATCCTCAACCGACTGGCCTGCCTTCTGCACATCCTTGCCGGCGCCGGCAACGGTATTGCAGCCAGCCAGCATGGCCACCGAGAACATCGACAACAGCATCAGGGCAACGACACGCTTCATGGGTTTTCTCCTGGGGTTCGCCACTACATGGGTTCTTCGCGCTCGGACATTCCCGAAGTGGAATGCCCTTGCGTGACGTGCAATCTGGCGTCTGCCGCGTGCAGCGAGTGTGAACAGGCCCCGAAGCCATTCAGGCGCAGACAGGTGGACTCAGTCGCGCATCAACGTGGACTTGCCGAACAGGCTCTCCACCAGGTCCACGGCCAGCTCGGCGGTCGCGTTCTGCTTGTCCAGCAGCGGGTTCAGTTCAACGATGTCCAACGAACCCATGCGCCCACTGTCGGCGATCATCTCCATTACCAGCTGCGCCTCACGGTAGTTCACCCCGCCCGGCACCGTGGTGCCCACGCCCGGGGCAATGCTCGGGTCGAGGAAGTCCACGTCGAAGCTGACGTGCAGGTGGGTGTTCCCGTCGATGCCGGCCAGCGCCGCTTCCACGGCGCGCTTCATGCCGTTCTCGTCGATGTAGCGCATGTCGTAGACATCGACCTTGTGGGTCTTGATCAGGCGCTTCTCGTCCGGGTCCACCGAACGGATGCCGATCTGGCGCATCTGCGCCGGGGTGATGGCCGGGCTGCTGCCGCCCAGCTGGGTCAGCGCGTCCGGGCCGAGGCCGCACAGGCAGGCCACCGGCATGCCGTGGATGTTGCCCGACGGGGTGACCTCGCTGGTGTTGAAATCCGAATGCGCATCCAGCCACAGCACACGCAGGGTTTTGCCCTGTTCGCGGCACCAGCGGGCGACGGCGGTGATCGAGCCGATGCCCAGGCAATGGTCGCCACCCAGCATGATCGGCATGCGCCCGGCCTGCAGTTCAGCGTAGCTGGCCTCCATCAGCGCACGGTTCCAGGCCACCACCTCGTCCAGGTGGCGGTAGCCCTGCACCGGCGAGGTCCACGGGTTGCGCGGGCCATCCAGGTTGCCCAGGTCGCGCACGTCCACGCCGCGCGCCTCCAGCGCCTCCGGCAGGCCGGCCACGCGCAGGGCTTCCGGGCCAAGCCGCGCACCACGATGGCCCGCGCCCACGTCGGTGGGCACGCCGATCAGGGTGACGGAAATGGGGTGGGCCATGGGTGCCTCCTGCAAACGAAAAAGAAGCACAGTCTAGCCAGAGGGATGTGACACCACTCGCGGCGGTGCAGCAGGGAACCGGATGATCTGCCAGCACAAATGGAATCTCGGGTCAGATAACCCCACTCTGGGGCATTCGAGATCCGGACTCTATTGACCGACTTCACATGTGAGTCGCGATTGCCTCTTATCCATTCTCTTTCGCGGCGCAACTCTGCATTGGCACCTTGAGTATCGGTGCGCCTCCCTTACATATAGAACCGGAGAAGCAGTGCTGATGAAGTGCAGGATCAATGGGCTCGTAGCGCTGACGATTGCCCTCGCGACGATTGTCCCCACCGTTGCAATGGCAGCCTCACCGCGCATCACCCATACCGTAGTGTCCGAGGAGTTTTCCAGGCAGAGCACTGACGCACGACATGTTCTTGAGTGGGTGACCCAGAATGTCCGCCCTGCATTCGCACCACTGGGCTATGGCACGGTGCACGTCGAGCACAGTGTGATGTGGTCGGGTATCTGCAAGCTCCAATGACTCGATCCCGGGGAAGCTGCCTACCGAGGGTGTTCCGGGTGAGATCTATAGAGTAGAAAACATACTGCCCGATGGGTCCGTACAGTCGTGGGAATTTACCTGGGTTGCACCATTGTCCGCCCATGGCGGCGGGTGGAGCGTCACCGGGTACACCTACAAAAAGGGTAGCGATCCCGTCGAACAACAATGACACTCTCGCGCAGCTGCGGCGTCCAAAAGGACAATAGCGCCGGGTACCACTGACCGCAGGCCCCGGCGCACCACGCCAGGGCCCGTTCGGCGCTCAGCGACGGCGCACCGGGGTCACGCTCTGCACCTCGCCGTTGTTGCGCAGCATGCACAGGAAGCGGCCATCGGGGTAATCGATGATCAGTTCCTGATAATCGCTGCCCACCGGCACCTGGGTCACCAGCGTGCCCTGTGCGCCCTTGCGCGTATTGCAGGACCCTAGTGCAGTGTTACTGCTGGGCGCCGTGTAGGCAGCGCGCGAGGTATTGCGGAACACTGCGCGGCAGCCGCCGTTCACCCACACCGAGTGCCGCGACAGGCCCCAATTCTGGCCCTGCTCGCAGCGGGTGTGGCTGAGTTGCCGGGCAACTTCCACGTTGCCGCGCGTGTCCATTTCACACGACACTTGGCGCTGGTCGGTGGACTCGCAGGTCACCTCCCCCGGCAGCGCCCCACCTTCATCGTCACTGTCATCGTGGCGGCGGTCATGCCGCTCTGCCGCCCCTGTGGCGCTGCCGCTGACCTGGCAGATACCGTTGGCGCCGCCACGGCCGGTGTAGCTGATCTGCGGCGCACCGTCGTCACCGGTGGTGATCGACAGCGTTACCCCACTCTGCGCGTCGCGCGCTTCGAAATAGCGGTCGCTGAAGCGCTTCAGCGCCGCCTCCCGCCCCTGCACGTACACGGGGCCGCCCTCGTCGGCGTGCACATCCAGGCCGGCGGGGCAGCTGGCGTTGAAGAACGGCACGGCGGCCATGGCCGGGGCCGCGAAGGCGGAGCACAGCAGTGCAGCGGCAAGGGAAACAGCGTGGCGGCGCATGATCGATTCCCGAAGTGGCCCGGACGGGCGGATGGCGACAGTATGCGTCGGGAGGGGGAGGGCGGTTCGTGAGGGGCGTCATGAAGACGGGTACGGCGCTGCCGAACCTGCAGGGCCGGGGCTATCATCCCGGCTCACCCACGGACGACCGGTTACCTGCCATGGCCGCGCCTGAATTCGAACGTGCCCAGTGATCGTGGAAGAGGCTGTCGAAATCGCTTGTTTCGCCAGCAGTGCGCCGTATCTGACCGGCTTGGTGGCGCCGAATGCACCTAAAGCCAGCTTCTTCGACGTAGCGCTGCCACATCTGAACATCCTGCAGATCGGCCCGGGCAGTAATACCCAACGCTTCATCAAACACCTGGCTGCATCGCGCAACCTGCCTGCACTGGGCCTGCTGGATTTCAGCGAGTCCACCGAACTGCAGTTCACCTGGGCTGATGTTCGCGAGGCCGATGCGGTGACGCCGTTCGCCGCGTACGAGCGCCTGTTCGCCAGTGACGCGTTCGCACCGGTGCACGGCTTCCGCCTACGTAACAGCGCGCTGTCGCCGGCGCAGTTGCAGGCGCTGCAGGCGATGCGGCCGGGCCTGCAGTTCATGATCATCCAAGCGGGCATGGGCGGTTACGTCAGCCATTTCGAGAAGAACGTGTTCCCGTGGCGACATCTGGTGCCGGGCGATAGCGGGAAGCGCTGAGACGTACTTGGTGCTGCGCGGATTGTGTGCGAGGTACGTACGACGGTTAAGGCTGCTTTGCAGTGCAGACGCCATCTGGCCTGCAGTGTGGTGGTATAGGCACTTGCGCCAGGACAGTGCGATCACGCCGGCGCGAATTGTCGTTTTTGCCTATAAGACGACCGAAACGAGCCAATCGCGATAATTCATTCTTCCTTTCGGCAACGCCGAATTCATCAGAACAATTGATTGGTGCGTCACGGCTTGGCATGCCCAAGATGAATTGCTACCTGCATCGGTAGCCGGGACTTCCAAGACCGCAGTGTCAATGATGTTTACGCTTGTCAGTCGGCGTCGCTTGGTTGTGGGCGACGCCGGCTGGCAATCCGTCTGCCTTGCTATGGCGGGCGGTGCGTGGGGGTCTTGTACCCGCCGGTTCATTGACACGGTCTTGGAAGCCACGCATCGCCTGCCACCCTAACCGGTGGCACCTCCGTTCCTGCCGAGGATGCCCACATGTCCAAATCCCGCCACCCGTATCTGGCCGCCACGCTCGGTGACGCCCTCACCCGCCTGCCGCCCGAACTGGCCCAGCCGCTGGAAGCTGCCTTCGCTGCCGCGAACGAAGCGCCCTCCCCCATCACCCTGCGCAGCTGCCTGCAGCAGATTGCGGCCGGCGATACGGCCGACGGACGGCCATGGCCTGGCCCGGTCCGCTCACCCGGCGAGGCCGTCGCCAACGCGCGCCGGGATCGCGCTGCCACAGGTCTGGTGTCGCTGCTGGAGCTTTACCACGCCACCGAACGCGTGCGCGTGGATGGCGATGAGAAAGACGATATCGGCGACGGCTCGCGCGAAGGACTGATGCTGGCCTGCCGGGGGTTGGCCGAGTACGTGGCGTTGCAGTCGCGGGCGGGGTGAGCCCTGCAAACTCAGGCGACGTTCTTTGCCGCCGGCTTGCCTGCTTTGCGGGCAGGCTTGGGTTTCGGTTTGGGCTTGGCTGGCTTGCCGTTGCCATCGATCGGCACAAGGCTCAATCGGAACCCCAGCGACTTGGCCAGCTTGCTCAGATTGCCCATGGTGGGATTTCCTTCACCACGCAGCATCTTGTACAAGGTTTCGCGGGCGATGCCGGTAGTGCGCGCAAGATCAGCAATGTTGCGCGCTCGTGCCACGACACCCAGCACCGATGCAATGAATGCTGCATCGTCGGGCGCCTCCTCGAGCGCGGCCTCAATGAAGTGGACGATGTCCTGGTCGTCGTGCAGGTGTTCAGCCGCGTCCCAGTCATGCAGTTTCAGTGTGTTTTTCATGGCAGCCTGCCGTGTCTGATGTCACATGCAGCGTGTGGAAGAGTGTGGAATCAGAGCCGGCTCGCCAGTTCGCGAGCGCGCTCGATATCCCGGGACTGGCTGTCTTTGTCGCCTCCGCACAGCAGGATGTAGGTGATGCCCGCCCACTCTGTGAAGTAGACCCGGTAGCCAGGCCCGAAATCGATCTTGAGTTCCTGCAGGCCACCGCCCAGTGAACGGTGCTGCCCAGGATTTCCATGTGCCAGCCGGGTGATGCGCACGGAGATGCGCTGGCGTCCTTGCTTGTCACGCAGGCTGCCGAACCAGTCATTGAACTCGGAGGTGGTCTGGATCCTCGCCACATGTCCAATATAATGGACAAATGCTGCATTTTCAATAGGGCGAGGGAGGATGTGTATTGCCGGCTCCTTCAACGCGTTGCTGATGACTGGCCGGCCGCGTTGCGCGCCGATATGCAATGTCGGCACGACTCCTCCTTCGCCGCATCACCGGGTTGACTCGCCGGCTTAGAAGAAAGAACCGGCGCAAGGCGGTTCTTTCACAATGCACATCGGCGAGGACGACGTTGTCTACCTGCGTGCCGGAACTCCGCAAAATCTACATGAAGGAATTTCGTACTGATTCATGCGCAGCGTGACGCATCTGCCCATGCCCGAGCGGCTGCAATGTCGGCATAGGCGTGACCGCTCCCGCCGGAGGTACATCGTCAAACCTGCAGGAATATTTGCGCTCGCCCTAGCCTGTGGGGCGCTCGCTCGATATGGAAAGGTCGGCTGGACTGAAGCTGTGGCTCTAGACGCGTGGCCGCAGTGCGCCTGAAGCGGCAAGATGATGTTCACTCCGCCCACGTAAGCGGATGCGCAGCGATTCTTCCCGTTGGGAGGAAAAGTGCGCTGGCGAACTCCCCGCTGTCGGGTGGCGTTCAGGTCGAGGAGTTTCCTGGTCGGCGGCACTGCATGCCGTAGTCATCGATCAATCCATGGGCGCACTTCCGACGTGTGGCACTTACGAGGGGATATGGAGCATGGCATCCGCCGCTACGCATCTTCGCCAGCGTTCAGTCGTTCCCTGGCAGGACTTCTGACTTCGGATTTTATTTGGCGTGTCACCACGCACTGAACTGACCACTGTAAATAGGAGTTGGAAATGAAAGAGATAATGTTGATTTTGGCGTTGGCTGGCCTCGCAGGATGTGCCCCCACGACAGCCCCTCAGGGCAGCGAGGCAAAAATTTCCGAAGCTGATGAGTCGTCGCGCGAGAACTCGATAGATCCTGCGCCCTTAATGAAAATGCATCCGAACGTTGTCGCAGTCGATGCTCAACCGTTCGCCACACCACCGCGACTTGTGATGACGCTCAAGGGCAACGGTTGGCGCGAGTCTGACATCCTGCATGGATTCGCTAGCAACGCTACGTCCTTACTCAAGAAGATGGCAAAGAAGGAGCTGATTCCGGCTGATCACGGCATCACCTTCATCCTCAGGATAGAAGTGGAATCCGGCGGCGAGATGCTCGACCGCAACGTCCTTCATCTCTCGGTTGACCAACCTTTTGTGGAAGCCGTTGCCGGCGGTGCCAATGTCAGCGCTCAGGCGCTTCTGAATACTTCGGACGTAAGCTTCAATGGCCGACTGGGACGTCGCCTCACAGAGCAGTTCTGCGGAGACGACAAGTATCAGGGTGCAGATGGTGTGCTGCGTACCGTGGACTTCTGCAGCAAGGCGCTTGGCAATTGGGGGCTGTCTTCATCCTGAAGGTCAGGCAGGCAAGTATCCAGCTTGCTTTGGTCAGCAGCGGTGCGCTATGGATGTGTTGCATAGCCGGGTGCAGATGCCCGACTGCCAGATGACGAGCGCCCGCATGAAACCTGACGTAGTACCCAACAAAGTCGTTGTTCTCTCCGGGTCCGGCTTGAGCGCGGAAAGCGGTTTGCCTACATTCCGCGATTCGCATGGTCTCTGGAACAACTATTCGTGGCAGGAGGTAGCCAGTCCCGAGGGTTGGAGGCTTCGTCCAGAAGCCGTCCTGGCCTTTTACAACGAGCGTCGCCTGCAGGCATGGAACGCGATGCCAAATGCCGCACACTCGGCGATCGCCTCCCTGGAATCGGCCTTTGAGGTGGTCGTAATCACCCAGAACGTCGATGAGCTTCACGAGCGCGCTGGTTCCAGCAACGTGATTCATCTGCATGGCCAACTTGCCTATGCGCGTGGCACGTCGGATAGCCCGAAGCGCTACCGTATCGAGGACTCTGCGATTTCGCTTGGGCAGCTGTGCGAGGACGGCACTCAGCTAAGGCCTGACATTGTCTGGTTCGGGGAGGAAACGCAGTACATGGATGAGGCGCGATGGCACGTGTCCACTGCAGCAAAGGTTCTTGTTGCAGGCACGTCACTTACCGTCCATCCAGCGGCTTCGTTGGTCAAGGCTGCGCGCGGCAGGGCTGAGAAAGTGCTGGTCTCGCTCGAGATGGACAGGCTCCCCTACGGGTTCACCTACCTGCAGGGCCTGGCCACCGCTGTTGTTCCTCGCCTGGCCGAAAAATGGCTCACGGGTGCGCGCGAAGGCTCAGACAGCGCCTCGTGAGGCGCGAAGGTGGTGGTGCCGCTTATCCGAATCGAACGGATGACCTACTGTTTACAAGTCGGTACACGGATAGCTTGCCATTATTTGAAATCGGATGGTCCGGGGCCGCTTACATCAAGGAAAAACCGCGACTTAATGAGGCTTCAGGGGCACAAACGGCGCGTCTGAACACGGCACCTTGTGGTGCAAAATCGTGTCCGTGCCGTGGCCCCGTCACCTGGAGCCAGCATGAAGTCGAAGATCACCCAGGCGCTCGTCGAGCGCACCCCCGCGCCCGAGCGCGGCAAGAGCATCCTGCACGCGGATACCGAGATGAGGGGGTTCTACCTCATCGTCACCGCCAACAAGCGCAGCTTCTACGTCCAGTCCCTCGTCAACGGCCGGCAGGTCCGGACGAAGCTGGGCGACCACCCGGCGATGGACGCAAAGCAGGCCCGCGACCTCGCGAGGCAGACGCTGGTGGGCATGCGGGGCGGCACCAACCCGAACGAGGAGCGTCGCAAGTCCCGGGCGCGCGGTATCACCCTGCGGGAGGCGCTGGACCTGCACCTCAACTCCCGGCGGCTGGCCGACAAGACCCGCAGCGGCTACGAGTACCACGTCACCTACTACCTCAAGGACTGGCTCGACCGGCCACTGGCCGAGATTGGCTCGGACCGCCAGGGCGTGCGCGAGCGCCACCGCAGGATCACCGACAGGAGCGGCGCCACCTCGGGCGACAACGTCATGCGGGTGCTGCGCTCCGTCTACAACCGCGCCCTGCGCCAGTTCCCCGACCTGCCGCCGAACCCAGTGGGCAACGTGGACATGAATGGCATGCGCCGCCGCGAGGTGGACGCGAGCCCCGACAAGCTCAGGGCGTGGGGCAAGGCGGTGCTGTCGCTGGGCAACCCGGTGCGCCGCGACCTCCAGCTGTTCATGCTGCTGTCGGGCATGCGCCGGACGGCGGCGTGCGAGGCGAGGCGCGCGGAGTTGGGCGACGGGCGCCTGCACGTCCCGAACCCTAAGGGCGGCTCTTCCAAGAAGTTCGACCTACCGCTGTCGTCGGCGCTCGCCGACCTGCTGGCGCACCGCGAGGCTAACGCCGAAGGCGTGAGGCGCAAGACTCCCTACCTGTTCCCGGCCGACTCGGCGTCGGGCCGGGTGGCGGAGGTCCAGCAGCACGAGCTGGGCGACCTCACCGGCCACGCTCTGCGCCACGCTTACGCGTCGCTCGCGTTGCAGTCCGGCGTGCCGCTGCTGGAGCTGCGGTTCCTGCTGAATCACAGCGCGTCCAGCGGCGGCGTCACGATGGGCTACCTGCACCCGTCGATCGACCACCTGCGCGAATACCAAGGGAAAGCGTCGCGCTACATCCTCGACGCGCTCGGCCTCGTGCACGAGCCGGGAACGTGGCCGCCGACGCTGGCCATCTGATCCACCGTCGGAACGCGTCGGCTCACAAGGCGATGAAAAGTAAAGGGCCACCTTGCAGGTGGCCCTTTCTCGTGCACGACTGAAGAACAGCGTCAACCATCGGACGGCGCGGGCTCGACTACGCGCACGGTGGACAGCGCCTCGGCGGACTGCTCTGCGTCCATGTCGGCGGGATGCTGCTTCTGACGGGGCGGCACCACGACGCTCTTCTTGCGCATGTCGTTGGCGTACCAGCGCACCGACTTGGGGGTCGCCGCCGCGCCCTCGATCTGTGCGTTGACCATCTCGGCCACCAGCGCGTGCGGGTAGCCCGCAGGGTCCATCAGGATCGCGCGCGCGAGCGCACCGATGCCCTTGCCGTGGGGCTTCTTCTCGGTCGCTTCAAGCGCCTCGGCGGCTTCACCCTGAGGCTGTGTGCGCTCCTTGGTCACCTTGGGCTTCTTCGGCTGTCCGAGCGAGGCCAGGTCGATGTTCTTGTCGGCCGCGACCTGCTCGATCCGGGCGACGAGCTTGGTCCGGGTCGCGAAGGTCTTGAGGCCTGCGGGCTTGTCGGCGATCCGGTTGTGCAGGGCCAGCAGTTCCTTGGTGGGTATGTCGTCCAGCTTCATGGCGTTCTCCTACGTGTTGGTGGGTACGTAGGCATTAGGTCGCGGTTCCCTCGATCCGGGAGCCCCCTCCCCGCACACAACAGCCCCTGCGCGTCAGAACCATCCCTTCTAGACCCCTGAAAGGAAAGGACCCGCGCTAGGCGGGCCCTTCGTCAAACACTGGCAGCCACGATCGTCTCAGATTTCATCCTCTGGCAAGTCGTCGAAATTGCCCAACTCGATAGCGAGCTGAATCTGCTTCACTAAACCCTCCATGCTCTTCCGAGAGTAGGGGCCGTTTGCGATCAGGCGGATCGTCGTCGTCTTTGAGACGCGGTAGTTGGCGATCTCCTCTCCTACATATGTAGCTGCCGCCGGACGGCCTGCGGGCATCATCGGCGGCATGAAGGTGCTGACATACGGAGCGTCCTGCGATTGGTCAACGCTGTTGCCGTTACTGCTATCCGGCTCGTCATTGCTATCTGCGCTTTCGTCGGTATCTGCTATCTCCACCACGTCAGAACTGTTCAGCTTTGCGTAGTCGAGATTGGACAAATAAACCTTGATTACATCCTTCACTGCGCCATCGCTGTATGCCTTATCCACGCGCAGAAAGTGCCGCAGCGTGTCATGCGACGGTAGATCGGAGCCGTACTTGCTCCAGAGCTCGGCCATGATCTTGGGCGTCATAGCAGCCTGCTTTATCGCCGCATCGCGATCCGGAGATACGACACGCTCATCCATGATGATCTTAAGTCCGAACGGTGTCAGAAACACCTTACGCTCGTTACCGCTCCCCTTATCCCCCATCAAGCCATACGCCTTGAGTGCGGCGACCGCCACTAGCCCACCGCTGCTCTTCGACGAATAGCCCCAATGGCTCATTGCCGTTGATACCAGCGTCTCGTGCTTACCCTCATTCTTATAGAACGACTTAGCTCGCTGGACAGCTTCTTCCAGTGTGATTCCCGGGTAGGACGGGCTTCGTTGCTTCTTGATGGCCATGCGTGGGTCCTCCATATACGCCATTAACATACGCCCATAAGATACGGACCGCAACTCAAATAAGATAAAAATGAAGACAGGGAGGAGACAGGTGTTGACACCGACCCCTTCGACCCCCATACTACGCTGGCACTAGACGGAGGTCCCTGATGAGGAGAGCTGACGTCGTCCGTAGACAGAACCGGGAGGTAGGCACCCGGGCGATCCATGCGGACGATGAAAAAGAAACGGCCTGAAGCTTGTCAAAGGCTTCAGGCCGTCTGGATTGCGAAGTTGTCTAAACCACAGCCCATGTGGCGAAATTGGTATACGCAGGGGCCTGTCAAGCCTCCTCCATGCACGGATTGCGGGTTCAAATCCCGCCGTGGGCACCAGAGATATTAGCAAATTAACGACATCGGCGCCACCTGACCCGTTCAGGTGGCGCTTTTTTGTCTAGTCTTCGCCGCTTGGCATCCGGGGTCCGGCCGTCTGCTCAGAGGCATCTTCGTCGCCTTCGGGGCTGGACTTGGGCTCGCCTGTAGACCAGACGCCCGTTTCCAGGCCACGCAGCACCGCCCGCCGTGGCCCCGTCCGAGAGCCCGCTGATCGCCAGTTGGTGAATAGAGTCCCCTAATGGATTGAAAAAGAAGGGGATGCCCTTGGGACATCCCCTCCGAAACACGGCCGAGCCACCCGTTGCCCTCTGCGCACCTAACCAACCCGGCCGGGTTTGCTCGGTCAGGCTGAGCAGAGCGCGAGGTGCGCCTGGTGGTAGCCAAGTCGGTCGGCCCGGCGCTTGGTCTCGCGGTCCACGTACAGGTCCAGCGCGCGGCAGTACGGCATGCCCGCCAGGCGCGCCGCGTCGTCGAAGTAGTCGGAGTACGGGCGGACGCCCGCAGCCTCGGCCCGTTCGGCCAGGGATGCGAGGAGGTCGCGGCCCGTGCGCAGGGCGGTGACCATGCCGGTGAGCGCGATCGCCACCGGGTGGTCCGCCGCGTAGTGGGCCTGCTTATTCATCGCCGCCCCCGATCAGTCCGTGGTCGATGTCCCGCTCGCGCATCGCGAGCTGGACCGAGCTGATGGGGTTGGCCTTGCCGGCGTTCCAAGCGCGGATGGTGACCAGGATGCCCTGGAGGCGCGCGTCGCCCAGCTTCACGTACTCCTGGACCTTGAGGAAGTCGTCCATGCGCATGGCGGTAGCCAGCTCGACGGGGCCCACCGGGCGGTCCTTGGACGGCATGCGGTCGATCAGGGACAGCACCGCCGAGGCCAGGGCCAGGTTGCGCGTGCCGACGGCGACCTGGGCCATGTGGCCGAGCTCGGCCGGTCCGGCGTGCTGGAGCTGCTGGAGGTACTCGGTGCGCTTGGGGTCGCCCAGTGCCGCGCGGGCCAGGACCTTCGCCGGGGAGTCGTAGAACGGCTTCTGCGCGATGAGCTGCGCGTGCGGGGCGCCCGCGTCCTTGAGCAACTTGTCGAGCTCGGCCTTGCTGTTGTCCCTGATCTGGCGCACGGCCGCGAGGGTCTCGTTCTGCGCGAAGCGCGCCAGGTCGCCGGCGCCGACGCCCGGCGCGTTCTTCCAGCGCGAGGCGATCTCGGTCTTCTTGGTGGCGACGTCCTTGTTCAGGCGCTCGATGGCCTTGAGGACGCGGGAGTGCAGCGTGTCGAGCTGCGAGGCGAGCTCGCCGATCTGCTGCGGGCTGAGTAGCTGGGTGTCGCTGAGGGTGATCTTCATAGCTCGTGTGCTCCGGTGGGTTGTGGTCCTCCGGTCGCCTGTCACGAGCGCGTCCCCAGCCGCGGGGTGGTCTGCGCGCCTGTGCGCTGACCGGATGCGTTCAATGTGTCGGGGAGCGCTGGCCGCGAACGCCATCGTTCTCCGACCGTGTTTCCCTCGTCGCTGCCGCCGTCGCGGTGGCTTGCGGTTCATGGGCTTGGCGGCGCTCCGCCCTCCGACGGGTAGTCAGTCGTCCCCGGCCGGGCGTGCGCCTACGGGCCACCCGCCCGTGCCACCGCACTCCACGCACATGCGCGCCCGGGCCACGTCGTCGGAGAAGTGGGAGCGCCCGCAGCACATGCACCGGAGCCAGCCGACCCGGCGCACCACCCTGGGCGGGTCGTAGTTGGGGTCCGTCACGGGGGCGCGTCGCGCGCCGCCGTCGTTCGGCCAGCGCGCGGGCTCGATGAGCTCCCTGGCGATCCGCACCGTGGAAGGGTCGTGCACCGCGCGCGGGCCGGGCGTCGCGCCGAGCCAGCGGTAGCTGGGCCACCTGTCGGAGTGGCACCGGCCCGACACGCCGTTGGGGCTGACGCCGAGCGCCTGGGCCGCCGACCTGGCGGAGGGATATCGCACCCCGTCCACCTCGACGGCGACCGCGTGCCCGTTAGTGCCCCCGGTTGACGCTGCCATGCTCGCGGGTGTCCTCGTACTCCAGCGACATGCGCTCCCACTCCGCGACGTCCAGGCGCGGCACCGGGCCGACGCAAGTCATCTCGCTGCGCCGGGCTAGGGCGTCGCGCCCGCCCATCGCCTCGACCGCATCGGGCGCCGTCGCCTGGATCGCGCCTAGCATCACGTCGATCTGCTCGGCCTTGGCGAGCGCCTCGGCCACCGTCAGCTTGTCACTCATCGTCTCGCTCCTTGTTCGCGTTGTACTTGCCCAGCAGCGCGACCAGCTGCGCACGCTCGCCGGCTGGCATCTGCAGCAGCGCGTCGGCAGACAGCCCCGTGTCCTCGACCTTCACCCGCAGGCGCTCGGCCATCTCGTCGCCGTAGTGGAACTTGAGCATCACCTCAAGCAGGCGGTCGCTGTGCTTCTTCACCGTGAGCGCGCGCTCCTCGCCGGTCTGCGGGTCGCGCGCCGTCGATACCTGGCCCTGGTAGATGACCGGCTCGTCCACGCCGACCACCGCACGCCTGTAAGCCTCCTCCAGCAGGGCGTCCATCGCGATCTGGATGGACTGTTCCCAGCGGCGCCTGAAGTCCAGGTCGTTCTGCTTGTACTCGAACGCGAGGCGCCTGGAGATGCCGCACACCTGGGCCGCCTGCTTCGGCGACGCGGTGTCCTCGAGTACCTGGAGGAACAGCTCCTGCACCTCGGGCGTGAACTTCTTAGCGGCCACGGCCGACTCCCGAGAAAATGGCTTACGGCGTGATCGTGCCGTGTTAGGTGCGCGCAGGAAGCCAGCATTCCTCTTTCCGGATCAGCGGCTTGGAGGGCTTCGTCGCTCCGCCTACTGATTAGGTGGCTTGGATCCACGCGCGTGAGGGAGAGGTCTGGCGCGCGGTTGTACGCATCCGTCCACGTGCTTTCGATGATGTGGAAGGGTTCAATTTCGATAGTCGGTCTGATTGTCACGTTCGTCGTCTATAGACTGACGAACGCCGTGACAATCGAATCCGCCAGTGACTTGCGCTTTGACAATCGGGTGGCCGAAAGCGGCCTAAGTGCTTACCGCGCTTAGATTGTCGCGCTGACAATCGAAACTGACTTTCGGCGACAATCCGATTGTCACTGGGCGCGACAATCGAGCTCCGAAAGTCGCGCCCAGTGACAATCGAAATTGCGCGTTCACCCCTCCGTCCTGACCAGGATTCCGAGCTTCGGGTTGCGCGGGTCCGCCGCTTCCTGCCACACCATGAAGCCGTCGACCGACGCCCTGGCGTTGTCGCGCCCCTCGGGCACCGACCGCTCGATCCGGCGCCGCGCCGTCTTGTCCGCGACGCCGTCCCGCGCGCAGATGATCTCGGCCAGCTCCTTCAGCGGGATGCTGCCGCCGCGCTCCTCCGCTGCCTGCCGCGACAGCTCCAGGATCGGGTCCATCCCTCCAGTGAAGTCGCCAGACGCGTCGGCCATCACGGTGGCGCGCAGCACGAGGGAGTCGCCGACCTTCTCCATGTTGAAGCGCATCGGGGGTTCGCGCTCCGCGTCCTTCTGCTTCTTCACGGTGGCGACCAGCGAGCGTCCGTCGGTCGCGCGCTCCACCTCGACCGTGGTGTCCATCGCGCCCAGCAGCGCCGTGCTGCCGCGCATGCCCTTGCTCAGGTCCTTGCCCGAGTGGTGGACCACGACCACCGTGGCGCCCGTCGCGTCGCGCAGCCGCTTCATGCTCGCGATGTATCGGCCCATGTCCTTCGCCGAGTTCTCGTCTGCGCCCGCGGCCGTCTGGTTGAGGGTGTCGATGACGATCAGGCGCAGCGGCCCCAGACCTTCGGTCACCGCCTCTACGAAGGCGCGCACGCCGCCGTCCTTCTCCGCCGCGAGGTTGAGGTCGTCGCGCATCAGGTGCAAGTCGAACCTGCGACCCTGGGCGCACCTGTCCACCTTCCAGGCGCGGAAGCGCTTGCCCAGGCCGGGCGCGCCTTCCGCGGCGATGTACAGGACGCCGCCGCGCTCGACCTGCCTGCCGTGCCAGTCAAGGCCGCCCGCGACGGCCATCGACATGTCCACGGCGAGGAACGACTTGCCCGACTCCGGGGCGCCGTAGATGGCGGCGAGGCTGCCCTCGGTCAGCACGCCGGGCACCAGCCACTTCGGCGGCGGCAGCGACTCCACGTCGTCCAGCGACAGAAAGTTCCAGCGGCTGCGCTCATCGGCCGGCTCGACCTCGTCCCACACGTCGAAGTCGTCGGCGGCGTCCGGAGGCGCGATGTCGGCGCCCGCATCGTTGAGGCACCTGCGCAGCGTCGCGATGGTCACCGCGTCGTCGCGGTCGGCGTGCAGGGAATCCCAGCGGCGACCGACCTTCCACTCGTGATCTGCGAACTTCGGATCGGACGTGGACCAGTCGATGAACTCCTGTCGCCCCCCGCCGTCGGTGGCGTGGTGGCAGGCCATCATCAGGTCGCGCCACCCGTCGTGCTCGCGGAAGTCCGTCGGGTCCAGGTGCTCCAGTGAGGCGGCGAGCTGCTCGGCGGTGATCTCGCCTGCGCCCGTGGCGCGCTTCCTCTCCGGCCTGCGCGCCGCCGCGACCAGCCTTGCGGGCAGGTCCGGCATGTCGTGCAGCGGGGGCGAGTCCGGCGCCCAGCGGTACAGGCCTCCGGTCGGGTGAACCGAGCCGGCCGCGACGACCTGGCGGCCCAGCGACTTGAACTCGACGCCCTCGAAGCCGTCCACGGTGTCCAGCAGCACGGCGCCCGCGGGCTTGCGGAAGTAGAAGTGGTGGCCGGGGTGCTCCAGGTTGCCGGTGAGTACGTGCGGCGCAGACGTCAGGTCCAAGCCGAAGGCGGCGGCCATGTCGGCCAGGCTGTCGCGCCCCGGCGGGAAGTTGCGCGGGTCCACGTCCACCACGACCAAGTCGGCGGGCAGGCGCACGCCCAGGTTCAGGCCGTCGCGCCTCGCGCGCTCCAGCACCTCCGCCTGGTCGTAGCTGCGCTCCTGCCAGCGCTTGTCGGCGGGCATCTTGTCGCGGCGGCGCAGGGGGATCAGGTCGAGGCGGATGTCGCGGTACTCGGCCGCGGCCTCAAATGATGGCGTCGCGGCTGCGGACCCCGCGGCATCATTGACCCCGTGAGTCTTGGACAGCTCACTCTCCCGGTCGGTTGTACCCCTGCGCCCACGGTCTTGCACGCCGTGGGCGTTTTCATTTGCGGCCATCGGTCAGCCCTCCGCGTTGGCGGTGCGCGCGGCGAGCATCGCCGTCGCGGCGCGCCGGACGCCTTCGCCCATCGGCTGACCCTTCGCGTAGTCGCGCAGGTCGCCCATGCGGTAGCGGATCAGCTTCGGTCCGACGCGGGCGTACTTCGGGCCGCCGCCGTGGCAGCGGTACCACGCCAACGTGGCGCGCTTGAGCCGCAGGATCGCGGCGGCCTCCTCGGGCTTGACCATCGCCTCATCGGGGAGGGCGTGCAGCTCGGCCAGCTCCTCGGAGGTGAGCTTCTTGGGTTCGGGGGTAGTCACAGGCGTGCTCCATCTCCAGGTTCCCGCGGAGGCGGAGTGCCGCCGGGGGACTGGGCCTGCTGCGCGTCGCAGAGATGGGCTGCTCAGTTCGTCATGCTGGGCTGGCCTCGGCTGTTCTTGCCACCGAAAGCACTTCTGATCGCCATAGCCATTGCCGACGATCCTCGGGCTGGTCTGGTTCGCAGCCCGATTAACCACACTGTACCCGGATGGCTCGCGCGTTGACACCAACGTTGCGTCGGGGCTCTCCGGTGAGCCTGTGTCATCCGGTTCGGTCCGGGCTGCTCGGTATCAGGCCGCGCTGCCCCGGACTCGATACGGGCCACCGGTGAGCTCGTTGTAGCTACCTGCTACAGATGTACGGGTGAATCTCAAATGACAGCGAGCGCGTGGAATCAGCGGCAATGGCCGCACCGTCGCCGAAGGCTGCGTAAGGCAGGACGCCGCGCACGGATTGGCCTGACTCCACACGCACTTCGCCGCATCCACCAGGGCAATACGCACTACCCGTGGGTAGCAGTTCCTGGGGGCCGGTAGATGTGTTGAGTGTTGCGCCGTCGAAACCCAGTGGCAGACCGGCTTCGGCCGGCCAGGCTTCCTTGGACAGACACAGCGGTTCGGCCGCCTTAGAAGTCAGGGTGAGGACGAAGTGTTGCTGGGTTGGGTTGTCCGCTATCTCCAAGGCGAAGTCGGTACGCGGCGCCCAGCGGATGGATGCGGACGACGCGCAAGCGGTGAGCGCCGCCAATGTCAGCAGAGACAGGCCGCGATTCACCGCGCCTGATCCATCAAGTGATCGGGGTTGATCAATCGCTGCTGCCCTGGCAGCGTCTTGAAGATTTCCTGCTGCTGCGGCGTACCGAACTTGTAGGCCGGAATACCATTCATCCGCTGATCCTTGTAGCCCAGCACCGCATGTCCGGTTTCGTGACCAGCGCCCCAAGCAAGCGTGGACGGGCTGTTGAAGCCGGGGTGAGAAATGTTCACCAACACCTGCGCAGGCCCGGATGTCGGCACACCTGCCAGGGTGTCGGCACCGACGCTAGGGTAAGCCGCAGCCAGAGCCTGGCCAGTCATCGCATTGGCGGGGATTGCACCGGAGCCAGTGTCGCGGAGGGCTGAGGCCATCGCCCCCATGTCGGAGGCGGCCTTGGCCATGTTCTCCGGCGTGGCAGTACCAGCGCCGAAGTTGCGTTCGAACGACTTCTCGGCGCGCTGGAGCGCCTTGCCCCCTTCGGCCAGTGCACCGTTGATCTTGCCCGCTGCTTTCTCCAAGCTGCCGGCGGCGCTCTGCTGGGCGCGGTCGAACTGCTTCCACTGCCTGTCCGTCCAGCCGCTGCCACGCGACAGGCGTCCATCTGGGTCGGTGAAACGGTAGGGATTGTTGTTTCCATACCAGTAACGGTTGTAGTTGGCGCCCGTGTTCGGGGCGGCCTGGACGGGGTCCGTTGAGACGAATCGCGCAGACGCGTTGAAGGCAATGGCGCACAGCGCCACGGTCAACAGTCCTTGGATGGTAATGCGCATCACGGCTCCCTTTTCGCGCGTTCGCGCTGGATGGATTGTAGATAGCTGGCTTCCTGCTCCGGCGTTTTCTGCGTCCAGCCAAGCGATTCGGCCTTGGCGAACCACGCCAGATTCTCGCGGGTCAAACGGTGGTATTCGTCGTGCAACTCAGGCGGCACATCCTCCGCATTCGGATACTTGGACCGAATGCGCTGGTCGGTCTGGAGGTAGTAGGCGTTGGCCTTCCAGATCATCGCCACCGAGTCCTTTGGGTTGGCCGCCAGCGCCAGATCGGCCACGGTCATCAGCGCATCGGTATCCTTCTTCGCCCCGTAGTGCTCCATCAGCGTGCCGGTGATGGCGCCTACGCCCTCGTGCGGCAGCAGTGGGCGCAAGTAAAGTCCATTGCTCAATGCCGCTTCGGTGATCCCCGTTTCGCGCTGGTAGCTGCTGTCGTATTTGAAGCCGCCCGCTGTGGCTTCAACGTTCAACCACATCTGCTGTTCGTCGTCGGCGAACTTCACCAACAGGTGGTTGGGCGCTGTGGCCAGCGCAACGGTCAGCCCCAGCCGTTGGCCCAAGATGACAAAAAGGATGGGCATTGAAACGCAGTTGCCCTTGCGCGTGGCCAAGTAGGTGGCTAGCTGCTTGTTCTTCGGGTTCTTGCCCAGCGGGTCCGACAGGTCGTAGGTGAAAGGCTTGCTCTGGTTCCACTCGCCCGGCACGTAGAGCGTCTTGAGCAAGGCGTTGAGAACCTGGTGCGCCGTCGGGTTGGCGGGCACGTTGCCGCGCACCGCGCGCTCCCACTCGTCGAGCTGCCGGCGCACTGCCGCAGTGTCGGTGGACGGTTCGATGATGTGGTCCACCGCCAGCTTGGCGGCGGCGTAATCAACGCGGTCGTCGGGAAGTTGGAACTGGGCACGCAGCGGTGAGAAGTCAGAGGCGGCCAACGAAAGCGGGGCCAGGACGAATAACCACGCGCCCCAAGCCCATTCGATCCATCGGCGGCTTGCCCGTTTCCCCATTGCAACCTTCTCCCACTTGCTGCTGATCCTAGGCCCTGTCAACTGCTACTGTCCAGTTGCCCCCCTGGACCTACAGGCAGGCGCCCGACCAAGCGTCGGCGACGTTGTCCCGCCCCTCAAGGATGACCCTTCCGTCGCCGAACACAAAGCGCCGGAAGCCCATGTACCCACCGTAGCTGTTTTTGGCATTGACCCGGCCGCAGGCGACCACGCCGAACTCCTCGGTGTAGTTGGCGCGCACGTCCCGGAACTGCGCAGCGTCCGGGTCCTTCAGCTCGGCCCTGACGGCCCGCTCGGCCGCCACGATCGTCTCGGCGCCGAACCACTTCTCCTGTTGGGCCTTCTTCTCGGCGGCCGACATGGGGCGCTCGGGCTGCGACGCCGCAGGCGCCTGCTTCGGCGACGGCTCTTCCGTCGCTATAGGCGCGGCGACAACTGCGGGCTCGCTGCGCGGCACCATCTTCGACCCGACCCAGGCCAGGGCCACCAGGACGACCAGAAGAACCCCTATCCGCTTCATGCACTCCCCCTGAGCAACGCCAGTAAATAGTCTATTTTGGACTAATCCAATATGGACTCTAGCGTGCGGTGACCTGCCTGTCACCGCGCGATGGCCCAATCGACCCACAACTCCGACTACCAGCTACTGCTGACCGTCCTGAAGGCGGCCCGCAAGCGGGCTGGCGTGTCGCAGGTTGATCTGGCCGAACGGCTGGGGAACACGCAGACCTTCGTGTCCAAGTGCGAGCGCGGGGAGCGGCGCATCGATGCCGTGGAGCTGGTGGAGTTCGCCGAAGCGCTCGGCGTCAGGCCGCTCGGACTACTGGGCGAGTACCTGGAGCAGCGCGCGGCCAAGCTGCAGCCGAAGTCCAGAAAAAGCAGCGCAAAGCGGCGCTGACTATGAGAGATGGTGCCGCTTGTCCGAATCGAACGGACGACCTACTGATTACAAATCAGTTGCTCTACCGACTGAGCTAAAGCGGCGATGTCGTACTTCTCTTGCTCAAACCGTGTCCGGCTCGTCCCGCAGTCTACGCGCTGGCGAGCCTAAAGCCTTGCCGCGCTTAGCCTTCCGGCCGGTCGCCACAACAACCGCGTCCGAGTTACAAGACAGTTGCTCTACCAACTGAGCTAAAGCGGCATGGGTGCTTCACCGGCGGCAGCGCCGCGGTGGGGCGATTCTAGCGCAATCGCGTGCATTCCAGCGACCGATGCTGCGCGGCGCCGCTGCGCTGCTGCGCCTGCGCCGGTTCGCTGCCGGCGGCCAGCTGCCCTTCCAGCCACCACTGGCCGGCGTCGCCGCTGGCCACCAGGCGCGGCTTGAAACCGGCCGCCTGCACGGCGGCGATGCGGCGCTCGGCGCCTTCGCGGTTGCGGTACTGGCCCAGGGCGACGGCGTTGCTCTCTTCGCCCTGGCTGATGATGTAGTAATCGCTGAGCCCGGCGGCGACGATGCGCTTGACCGTGGCCTGGGCCTCTTCGCGGCTGGCGGCGGCCGGCAGCAGCACGCGGTAGCGGGTGCTGCCGCTGGCGGCGGGCTGTTCGCGCAGGCGCGCCGGGGCCAGCAGCTTGCCGGCCCGGCCCTGTGCGGCCACGGCCGCTGCACGCTCGGCGAAGGGCCCGAGGGCGACGCAGCGCGGCGGCGCGGCAGGCCTCTCCACGGCGGGCGTCTCGACCACGGGCTTCTGCACAACGGGCTCTGCCGGCTGGGCGGCTGCAGTCACGGCAGGCGCGGCCTCCGCAGTCGGAGCGGCGTCGGCGGGCGGCGTGATTGCCGGTGCCTCGGTGGCGGCCACGGCGGCGCTGGGCGCAGCCTCGCGCTCCTGCAGTGCCTCGGTCGGCGCAGCGGCAGCGGCGGTCTGCGCCACGGCAGCGGCATCGGTGCCGCCCGGCAGCCAGCGCAGCTCGGCCACCCCGGTGGCGGGCTGGGGCGGCGTGGCCGGCGCGGGTTCAGTGCGCAGCAGCCACCAGCTGGCAACGCCTACGTTGAGGATGGCCAGGACGACGATCAGGGCACGGGTCAGCATGCTGCCGATACTAGCCTGCGGGCTGGTGCACCGCCCAGCGGGCGAGGCCGTCCAGCACCAGCGACGGATGGTAATCGGCGCCGTCCAGCAACGGCATCAACGCCGGTGCGCCGCCGCCGTGCACCAGCAGCGCGGGGGCCACGCCCAGCAGCGCCTGCGCCTGGCGCGCACTGCGTTCCACCAGGGCCACGGCGGCGCCATCACAGCCGGAGGCCAGCGCGTCGGCGGTGTCGTTGGCGAATTCGCTGTAGTCGCCGCCACTGGCCGGCAGCTGCACCGCGCGCGCATGCAGCGCTTCGCGCATGGTGGTGGGCGAGGCGGAAATGCGGCCACCGTGGTGCTGGCCATCGGCGTCGAGCAGATCGATGGTCAGCGCGGTACCCACGCCCACCACCAGCACCGGGCGCCGTGCGGTCGCGGCGGCCAGCAATGCGAGGAAACGATCGACGCCGAATTTTTCCGGCTTGGCGTAGGCAATGCGCACGCCCGCGCATTCGGCACTGGTACGCACCACGCGCACATCGCCGAAGCGGGCCTGAAGCTGCTGCAGCATGGCGGTGGTCAGCGACGGTGCGGCCACGCTGGCCACGAAGGCGGTGCCGCCGGTGGGCAGGCTGTGCGGCGGCTGCGCGGCCATGCCTTCGGCGCCATGCGCCCAGGCCTGCACATCACCGGCACGATCACCCTGCAACGGCGCGAACTTGAAGCGCGAATTGCCGAGGTCGAACAACCAATCGCTCATGCCTTCCTCACGCTCACTTCGCCGGCATGCAGCAGGCGCTCGTGGCCATCGATGCGTACACGCAGGGCGCCGTCATCGGCCAGACCCAGGGCGGTGCCGTGCTGCCACTGGCCTTCCAGCTCCACGCGCACCTCGCGGCCGGCCAGCATGTCGAAGGCGGCATAGCGCGGCAGGAACGGGGCCAGGCCCTCGCGGTCGAACACATCCAGCGCCGGCAGCAGGCGCGCCAGCACGGCGGCCACCACCACGTTGCGGTCCACGTGGCTGCCGGCCAGGGTGTCCAGATCCACCCAGGGCTGGGTGATCTGTTCGGCGAAGGCCGGCGGCATGTGCACGTTGATGCCGATGCCGATGACCGCACGCGCCGGGCCAGCGTATTCGCCGCCGCCCTCGGCCAGCAGGCCGACCAGCTTGCGGCCGTCCACCAGCACGTCGTTGGGCCACTTCAGCTGCGCCTGGGTGTGGCCGAGGTCGTGCAGGGCCTCGGCCACGGCAACGCCGGCCACCAGGCTGAGGCCGGCCAGGCGGCCCAGGCCACCAGAGAACAGGCGCAGTACCGACAGGTAGACGTGGGCGGCCAGCGGCGAGGCCCAGCTGCGGCCACGACGGCCGCGGCCACCGGTCTGTCGCTCGGCCAGCAGGACGCAAACGCCGCGCTGCGGCGCGCTGCACCGCAACAATTCGGCATTGGTGGAATCCACCGTCCAGGCCACCTGCAGGTCATGCAGCAGGGCCACGGCGTCGCCGGGCAGGTGCGCGCGGATGGCCGCCGGGTCCAGCAGCTCCAGCGGCCGGCTCAGGCCGTAGCCCTCGCCTGCACGGCCTTCAATGTCCACACCGGCAGCTCTAAGCCCTTGAATACGCTTCCAGATTGCCGCCCGGGTCTGGCCCAGCTCACGGGCCAGGGCGTCGCCGGACAGGCGACCGGCAGCGAGTTTGGCCAGCAATTGGCGATCGTCCACGGCAGCTTCCACAAGGTCAGAACGGAATTATGCGGGAAAGCCGCCAGCGACGCCCGCGGGGTGCCGGGGGCGGGGCTTCCAATCCAGGGCCGGGTTCGGGCTAGAATCGGGAACTCACCCTCCCTCAACCTGGATGTCGTCAATGCGCCACTATGCCCATTGCCTGATCCTGCTGGCGATGCCCTTTGCGGCCTCGGCAACAGCATCGCTGGACGACAGCCGTGGGGCCTGTGTGTACTCCACTCCGGATGCCGCTTCGCAGCGCGCGCCGAGCACCACCGCTTCGGCCACCGCGGCCAAGCCGGCACCGGTGCGCCCGGCGGCGAGCAGCGCGACCAGCAGCGGCGGCGGCGGCAGCGATGACGATGTGCTGCAGCGCATCCGCGCGCCGAAGTGGCACAGCTACCTGCCGGGTATGTTCCGCTGATCAAGTCGTTGCTGCAGTGGCTGCGGCCTGCGCCGCGGCCGATCGAAGACGCGGTGTGGAATGAGGCCTGCGGCCGCGCCGCCTGGCTGCGGGGCCTGGACGATGAACGCCGTGCACGCCTGCGCGTACTGGCCACCCGCTTCCTGCATGAGAAGACCATTACCCCGATTGGCGACCTGCAGCTGCAGGTGGCCGACGGCGTGCTGCTGTCCGCGCTGTGCTGCCTGCCGCTGCTGGAATTCGGCGAGGTCGGGCTGGAAGGCTGGTCGCAGCTGATCGTCTACCCCGATGCCTTCCGTGTGCATCGCAGCCACATGGATGCAGCCGGCGTGCTGCACGAGTGGGATGACGAACTGATTGGCGAATCGTGGGACAGTGGGCCGTTGATCCTGTCGTGGGCCGACGTGCAGGCCGACCTGGCCGAACCGCACGAGGGCTACTGCGTGGCCGTGCACGAGATGGTGCACAAGCTGGATGCACTGGATGGCGCGATGGACGGCACGCCGCCGTTGCCGCGTGCGTGGCAGCGCGAATGGGCCGCGGTCTTCCAGGCGTCCTACGATACGTTCTGTGCGCAGGTGGATGCCGGCGTGGAAACGCTGATCGACCCGTATGCAGCCGAGGCGCCGGAAGAGTTCTTCGCGGTGGCCAGCGAGTACCACTTCTCCGCGCCGGATGTGCTGGCGCAGGCATTGCCGGAGGTGGCCGCGCATCTGCGGCGGTTCTATGGTGAGCCGCCGGCGAGGATCCGTTGATTCATCCGTACGCCGGGCATGGCCCGGCGCTACCTGGGGGCACGTCGACCGGTAGCGCCGGGCCGTGCCCGGCGGATCGGATGCCGGATCGTTACGGCCCCGGCGGCAACCGCACTTCGAAGCGGGCGCCGCCCAGTTCGCTGGAGCGGGCCACCAGCAGTTCGCCGCGGTAATCCTTGATCAGGTCCTGCACGATCGACAGGCCGATGCCGTGGCCCTGCACGCGTTCGTCGCCGCGCACACCACGCTGCAGCACCTTGCCGATGTCTTCCGGGGCAATGCCGGGGCCATCGTCGTCCACCGCCAGCAGCAGGCCGGCGCGGCGCGCGTTCTGTGCCGGCAGCGGCTGCGCGGTCAGCAGCACACGGCGCTTGGCCCACTTGAAGGCGTTCTCCAGCAGGTTGCCCAGCAGTTCCTGCAGGTCGCCCGGTTCGCCGTGGAAACGCGCGGCCGGGTCGATGTCGAATTCGCAGAACACGCCCTTCGACGCGTAGACTTTCTCCAGGCCACGCACGATTTCCTCGGCGTTGGATTCCACCGGCAGCGGCGCAGAGAACAGCTTGTGGCCCGACGAGGCGGCGCGCGCCAGCTGGTAGGACACCAGGTTGTTCATCCGCTGCAGCTGCACGTCCAGTTCCTCGCGCAGGGCGCCATCGCCGGCACCGCTGTCCATCTGCGTGCGCAGCACGGCGATCGGCGTCTTCAGGCTGTGCGCCAGGTCGGCAAGGGTGTTGCGCTGGCGCTCGAGGTTCTCGCGCTCGCTCTCGATGAAGGCGTTGATGCTGTCGGTCAGCGGCTCCAGCTCGCGCGGGTGGCGTTCGCTCATGCGCTCGGTTTCGCCGCGCTGCACCTTGGTCAGCTCGGTGATGACCCGGCGCAACGGGCGCAGGCTCCACTGCAGGATGACGGTCTGCAGCAGCAGCAGGATCAGGCCGATGCCGCCCAGGTAGAACCAGACCCGGCTGCGGAACACGCGCAGCTGCGCGCCCAGCGCGCGCGAGTCTTCCATCACATAGATGGTGTACGGGAATTCGGTGGCGGGGTCGGCGTCGGCGTCCCACACCAGGCCCAGGCCATAGCGGTACACCGAGCCTTGGCTGCCGTCGATCTGGATCATCGGCAGCGGGCCTTCGAACACTTCCTGGCGCGGGGCCAGCAGGCCGCCGCCCACGGTGGGCAGCATCGGGCCTTCGGCGGACATCGAATTGCCCTTGCCGTCCGGCATCACCACCTGCAGGTACAGGCCACTGCCTGGCACGTCGAAGCGCGGATCCGGCGGCTGCTCGCGGATGTACAGCGAGCGGTCGCGGGTGAAGTCGATGCCGGCCGCGTAGGCCGTGGCGTAGTTCTTCAGGCGCTCACGCAGGTTCGCCTTCGCCGTGTCGGCGAAGGCGGCATCCAGCGCGTAACCGGCCAGGGCCAAGAACGCGACCAGGCCCACGGACGCGGCGAACAGCTGGCGCGCCTGCAGTGAGCGCGGCCGCCAGCGTCGGAAGAACCACAGACGGCCGGACATCGTTTATCGCCTTGTGGAAGGCTCAGCCCTCGTTGCGCGGGATCGCGAAACGGTAGCCGCGGCCACGCACGGTCTCGATCGGCTTCAGTTCGCCATCCGGGTCCAGCTTCTTGCGCAGGCGGCCGATGAAGACTTCCAGCACGTTCGAGTCGCGGTCGAAATCCTGCTGGTAGATGTGCTCGGTGAGGTCGGCCTTGGAGACCAGTTCACCGGCATGCATCATCAGGTATTCCAGCACCTTGTACTCGTAGCTGGTCAGGTCGACATTGCTGCCGGCGACGCTGACCGTCTGTGCTGCCAGGTCCAGGGCAACCGGACCGCATTCCAGAGTCGGCTTGCTCCAGCCAGCAGCGCGTCGCAGCAGCGCGTTGACGCGGGCCAGCAGCTCTTCCACATGGAACGGCTTGACCAGGTAATCGTCGGCGCCCTGCTTGAGGCCTTCGACCTTGTCCTGCCAGCTCGAACGCGCGGTCAGGATCAGCACCGGGAACTTCTTGCCCTCGTCGCGCAGGGCCTTGATCAGCTCCATGCCCGACATCTTGGGCAGGCCCAGGTCGATGATGCCGACGTCGAACGGTACTTCGCGGCCCATGTAGAGGCCTTCCTCGCCGTCCTGTGCGGCATCGACGGCAAAACCTTCGCGCTTGAGCCGGGCTGCCAGGGTCTCACGCAGCGGGGCTTCGTCTTCGACCAGAAGGATACGCATGAACTCTCCCTAGTGTCCTGGGTGTGGCCCGGAGGCCTGTGGGTACGGTGTATTACGGCAACTATCCCTGTTCAGGGGTTATCGCCGCGTAGTGATGACATATCCTGCCGCGGCGTGCGCGGCTGTGAACGTGCCGGAGCGGGATCGTCCATGTAGCGGACCCGGCCCCGGTCATCCATGTATTTCACGCGACGAATGTCCCGCCCATCGAACTGCACCCGTTCGGCGCCGAGGATGTGGCCACCGGTGGAGCGCTGCACGCTGCGCACGGCATCGGACAGCGAACGGTCGTCGCCACGGCCACCACGATCCATCATGTCCGCGCGCATGGCTGCCCGAGGCTCGCCACCACCGCGCGGTGGCTGCTGGGCCATCGCTGCAGAAAGGGGGGCAGCGGCCAGGACCACGCAGGTGGCCAGGGCAATGCGGCGGTGGAAGGGGGCGGAAGACATCGATGCGATCCTAGCCGAGCACGGCGATTCGTTCAAAAGTCGTAAATCCGGAACGCCGGATACGGACCCGGCCTTTACATTTCCTTTGCAAATGATTGGTTTGGCGCGGTGAATCCGATCTGAACTTTTCCGGGTGCTCTCCAGCGTCGTTCATCTAAGTGAACATTCGGGACGAATCCCCGGGCCTTGTCAAGTCAGGAATGTGACTGAAATCACGCTGCGGCGCGATCGGCCTCGCGCTCGGTGACCGCCAGCGCCTGCTCGATCAGCGCCCAGTCGGCGCTGGGGCGGTGTGCGCCCTCGCTCAGCACTTGGCGGAACGCGCGGCCGCCCGGCTGGCCGTGGAACAGGCCCAGCAGGTGGCGGGTGATGTGCTTCAGGGCCAGGCCCTCGCCCAGGCGAGCCTCGATGTAGGTGCGCATCGCGCGCAGCAGTTCGCCACGCGGGCGCAGCGCGGCGCCGGTGTGCAGCGCCTCCAGCTGATGCAGCAGGTAGGGGTCGTGGTACGCGGCGCGGCCGAGCATGACGCCATCGACATGCGCGGCCTGGGCCTGCACGGCCTCCACCGTGGCCAGGCCACCGTTGATGACCACCGGCAGCGCCGGGCGCTCCTGCTTCAGGCGGTGGGCCCAGTCGTACTTCAGCGGCGGAACCTCGCGGTTCTCCTTCGGCGACAGGCCTTTCAGCCAGGCGTTGCGCGCGTGGACCACGACCATGGCGGCACCGGCGGCGACCTGGCGGTCGACGAAGCTGGCGAACACGTCGTACTCGTTGTCCTCGTCCACGCCCAGGCGGCACTTGACCGTCACCGGGATGTCCACCGCCGCAACCATCGCCGCCACGCACTCGGCCACCAGCGCCGGTTCGCGCATCAGGCAGGCACCGAAGCGCCCGGCCTGCACGCGGTCGGACGGGCAGCCGCAGTTGAGGTTGACCTCGTCGTAGCCCCAGTCGGCGGCGATGCGCGCGGCCTGCGCCAGCAGGGCCGGATCGCTGCCGCCCAGCTGCAGGGCCAGCGGCTGTTCGCTGCCGTCGAAGCCGAGCAGGCGCTCGCGGTCGCCGTGGATGACGGCGTTGGCGTGCACCATCTCGGTGTACAGCCGGGCACCCGGCGCCAGTACGCGGTGGAACACGCGGCAGTGGCGGTCCGTCCAATCCATCATGGGGGCAACGGACAGGCGCAGGGAATCGGCGTAACGGGCGGTGGCGGACGTCATCGGGGTGTTGATCGTGGAGACTGGCATTGCCAGTGAGATCAATAGTTTACACCGGGCGGCTGAATGGCGCCGGGCGGGCCTTGGGCGCTGGGAAACGGCACCAGCGCGGCCTGCCTGAAGGCCAGGCCGATCCAGACCCATCATCCTGAGCAACCGGCCACAGTTATCGCCCTCCGTTGACGGTGTCGGAATGTTGACGCCGCTATAGTCCCGCGCTCGCAATGGATTGGACGTGTGGAGCAGATGATGCAGCACAAGCGTATGAGCAGGACCCTCGCCGCAGCACTGGTCGTGGCTGCCCTGGCCGTCGGCACGGCGACTGCGGCACCGGCCGCGACCGGGCTGAGCCCGACCTTCACCGCCTGCAGGGACAAGGCGCAGGGGGCGATCGAGCAGGCCGCGTGCCTGTCCTCGGAAACCAACCGCCAGGACCAGCGCCTGAACCAGGCCTACAAGCAGCTGCAGGCCAAACTGAGCGGCGCCAAAAAGACCAGGCTGGTGAACGCGCAACGCGCTTGGCTGCAGTCGCGCAGCCGCGATGGCGAACTGGAGACCGCGCTGTACGACGATTCGCAGCCGGGCAACCTGCAGAGCGGATTGAACGACGCGATGCGCCTGAGCGCACGTGCGGACCAGCTCCAGGCCTACCTGCAGCTGCTGGACTGACCTTCGGGAGGGCATGCCCTCCCCCTGCACAAGGATGTAGAAGATGCCTACCAATATCGACACCCACGACCTGGATGCCACCTCCGGCGCGGTGTACTTCGCGGTCGGCCGCGGCACCGAGGGCGGCCCGGCGTCCTACCACCTGGCCATCGCCGGCATCACCCAGGGCGTGAGCGAACCGCACTGGGGCACCGTCAGCCGGGTCGCACAGAACAGCGGTTACAGCCTGGGCGCGATCCAGGTCGACTTCGGCCAGCGTGGCGAATGGGCGCTGGGCGCCATCGACGGGCACGCTCTGAAACCGGGCGAGACCACCTATGTCGATGCAGTGATCGAACAGGCCAGCTCCTATGCGAAGGCTCACAACCTGCCCTTCACCCAGGACCACGCCGACCTGCGCCGCGACCTGCTCAGCCACGGCAATGGCCTCAGCGGGCGCAGCTCGATCGAATTCATCGACACCAACACCCGCGACAGCATCAATGCCTGGGCGGGGTCGGCCGAAGGCAAGCAGTGGATCCACGCCAACATCGATTACCCGCAGGTGCGCAACGCCACCCAGACTGGTATGACGATGGTGGACACGCATGGCAGCAACATCGCCGAGGAAAACCGCTTCGAAGCGATCAGCCTGATCGCCAAGACCGCCAACCAGCTGCCCAGCCAGCTGCCCAAGCTGCAGAAGGTGCTGGAAGAAGGCGGTGACTACGAGGCGCTGCGCGCCAAGGCGGGCCAGATCCGCGAGACCTACCAGTATTTCGATGCGCCCAAGGCCGGTGACATCGCTGTGCGCTACGAAGACGCCTACGCCAACAACAAGGACGCGATGGACCGCGCCCACGCCAAGGTGAGCAGCCGCGACTTCTCGCCTGCCGGCGAGCAGAACGATGCCGACATCCAGGTGGCGCTGGGCCAGATCGGCGCGCCGCGGCAGCAGGCCGCTTCGCAGACGCTGAAGGAAGGCTCCAGCGGCCGCGAGGTGCTGAAGCTGGAGAACAACCTGGTGGCGCTCGGCTTTGCCAGCGCGGACGGCCAGCAGACGCTGAACCCCGACCGCCGCTTCGATGCCAGCACCCGCCAGGCGGTGGAAGCGTTCCAGCGCGCGCACAACCTCGATCCGGTGGACGGCAAGGCCGGCCGTGACACGCTGACCGCCATCGACCGCGAAGCGCGCGAACTGCAGGGCAACCTGGCCGCGCTGGGGCTGACCGATGCCAAGGGCCAGGCCATTGCCAGCGATGGCTACCTGGGCACTGGCAGCCGCCATGCCATCAACACGTTCCAGCAGCAGCACGGCCTGCCCGCCACCGGCATCGCCGATGCGGACACCCGCCAGGCACTCGCCAGCGAAGTGCAGCAGCGGGCGCAGGGCCAGGGCCAGAACCCGGGACAGCAGACCGCCGCCGATCCGGCGCGCGAGACGGTGTACCCGATGTCCGACCCGCGAAGCCCGCAGAACTGGCTGTACACCGAGACGCTGGTGCAGGTGAAGTTCGCCGAGGAAGCGCGCGGGCTGCCGTCCGGCGAACACAGCGAGAAGCTGGCCGCCGCCCTCACCGTGGAAGCGACCCGGGCCGGGATGTGGAAGATCGACCGGGTGGAGCTCAACCAGGATGGCTCGATGGCGCGCGCCGTGCAGGCCAATGCGATGCGCGACGAAAGCGCGTTGAACCGCAATTCCGCGCCGGTGTCCACGGCCGAGGCGATGGGCCAGAGCGTGCAGGAAAACAGCGAGCGCGCCCTGCAGGCAAGCGACCAGCAGCGCGAGCAGCAGCGGATCGACCAGCAGACCCAGCAGCACGGCCCGCGAGCCATGATGGCGTAAGCTCACGACAGGCCCCGGGACATTCCGGGGCCTGCCTTTTCAGCAGCGTTACAGCGCGCGCCCCTTCACCTGTTCCTCCTGCTGGGCCTGCACCTGCGGGCTGAACTGGGTATCCAGCTCGGCACTCTGCCGGGTGCTGGCTTCCACCGACTGCGACACCGCCTGCTGGCGATCGACGAAGGCGCGCTGTGCAGCCGGGTCGCCCACATTGCCCTGCACCGCGAACAGGCCCGTGCCATCCGGGCGCGCGAGCACATGGTCGATCTGGCGCATGCCGGCAACCTTGCTCTCATAGGCCAGCTGGCCGGCGGCACGTTCGGTTTCCTGCGCGTTGGCAAACAGCGGGCTCAGCCCAGCCTGCGTGCGCTGCTGCTGCAGCGCCTGCAGCTTCTCCAGCGCCTGGTTGAAGCGCGGGTTCTCGACATGCCCGGCGTCACGCATGCTGGCTGGTGCGGCCGGTGCCACCGGCTCGGTGCGTGACGGGGCGGCGGTGGTCTGCGCGCCGGCCTTCACTGCAGCCGGATCCTGCAGGCGCGCCAACGTCAGGCGGCCGGCCTTGCCGTCGTCGTCCAGGCCGTTGTTGGCCTGGAACTGCTTGACCGCAGCCAGCGTGTCCTTGCCGAAGATGCCATCGGCGCCCAGCGCTTTGCCGTCGGCGGCGGTGTAACCCAGCGCGGCCAGCCTGCCCTGCAGCGCCTTGACCTCATCCCCCCGCTCGCCTTTCACCAGCATGCCGTCGGCCATGGGTGCCTGCTGCGCAGTGCGCGCGGCCTGCGCGGCGGCGGGGCCCTGCGCGTGCACCGTGCCGCCCAGGGTGATGCGGTCGTTGAGCATGTCGCCCAGGTAGCGGCGGTACTGGTCCGGCTCGAGCTCGATGTGGGCGTGCACCGCCTTGGTGCCAGCGTTTGACTGCTTGACCAGCGGCGCGCCGTATTCAACGAAGTCACCGTTCTTGTACGGCGACGATCCAGCCGCACCGTGCATGACCTGGCCGACCAGCTCGCGACGCGGATCGCCGGCCGGGTGGCTGTAGATGCGGATGCCGTTGGTGGGGTCCTTCAGGAACTCCACGTAGCCTGCCACCGGGTTGGGGATCATCACATCGCGGTTGGCCAGGCGGTCGGTCAGGATCAGGTCCTTGCGCACCAGCGGAATGCCGTTCTTGTCGCCGGTGGTGCGGATGTTCTCCATCTCCCCTTCCACCATGCCGGACTGGCGATCGGCCTTGCTGGCATCGCCGGTCCGCACCGCTTCGGCGTTGGTGTTGGGGTGGTGGATCTTCAGCAGGCGATACGCCTCGTCCCCGCTCATGCCATGGGCCAGCGTGCGATTGCTGGTGACGTTGCCATACGGTTCGACCACGGTGATGCGGCCCCCACCGGGGGCGGCAGCAGCGGCCGCAGGGGCCGACGTCTGCGTCGGCGTCGGCGAGTGGCTTCGCTCGTCCGCGGCTGCTCGCGTCTGGGTACCCGCGCCCAGCGCGGCCAGCGTATCGCGACCGGCCTTGCCATCTTCCTCAAGCCCATGGGCCTTCTGGAACTGTCGCACCGCGTGTTCGGTATTGCCGCCGAAATCGCCATCGGGATTCAGCGCCTTGCCGTCCTTGCCGGTGTAGCCGGCCTGCGCCAGCTTCTGCTGCAGGGACTGCACCTCGGCACCGTGCTCGCCCTGCACCAGGACGCCGTCGGCCATCGCTGGGCGCGCGGCATGACTGCCCCGCGCACGGTGCAGCGGCTCGCCGAACGCCTGTTCGTAGGTCTTGCCCTGGAAATCCTGCGGATGGCGGCTGACCTGCTCGTAACGCGCCAGCCCGACCAGATCCGCCTTCTCGTTGAGCGTGCGTTCGCGCAGCGCATTCCATTGCGTGGGTGAACTCTCGAAGTGCCTTTGCACGTTGTCGTGCTTGTAATCCTGCACCGCGCGCACGATCTGCTCATCACTCAGTTCAGACAGCTTGTAACCATCGCCATAGGCCTGCTTCAGCCCGTTGACGAAGACACCGCGGGTCATGTTCCGGTACTGCACCGACGTGCTCCACAGGGCATCCTGCACCGCTGGGCCACGGCCGTGCAGATCCACCCCGGCATCCTTCAGGCGCGCAAGCTGCTTGTCGTAGTACTGGTGCTGGATGAAGGTGTGCTGGTCGCGACCGAAGGCCCCCGGGTCCCGGTCGGCGACCTCCTTCCAGCGATCGTTGAAGGCCTGGGTGGCCGGTGTCAGGCCACGGAATTCGGCGCCGTAACGCGAGCCCGCCAGGTATTCGTCCACCCCGCCCACTGCGCTGGCGAACTGGTAGGTGCCATAGGACACGCCGCCATGGTCGCCCTTTCCGGAGGAAATCCAGCCCGGGCCGCGGTTGCTGGTTTCGTAGCTTGCGGACGTCTGGCCGCGGTGCCAGCCGTCCATCGCCTTCTTTGCGTCGGTCACCACGTCCATGCTGCTGGTCTCCTTGCGTTTGGAGGTTCGAAGGGGGTGCTCAGGGTTGATCGGTCGAAGCGTTCAACTGGTCCACGCGGTTGGCCACGCGGTTGATGCGGCAGGACTGTGCGTCCAGCATCTGGCCCTGGCCTTCGGTACCGGGGTCCGACGTGCAGTAACGGTTGGTGTCGGACCACCACGCGGCCTGCGCCTCCATCCAGTCATCCTTGGCCTTGCTGTCCGGGCGGGCCACCTGCTCTGCGACAATCGCCGCCAACCGGTCTTCCTGGTAGCGCAGTTCCTCATCGCCACAGGCCTGCAGAGCGGGCGTCGCGCCGCCGGAAGCATTCACGCAGGTCGCGTATTGCGGACGCAGCGTAGCCGTCTTGTATGAGTCATCCGGGCGCGGGGCCGGGAAGTCATCCGCATCGGCGTCGGCCGAGGTGGACGCGCCGGGTGCGGCGAGCGCTGCCGGCGGGGCTGCGGGGGCAGCGTTACCTGACTGGGCCGCGGCTGCAGGGGCCGCAGCCGTCGTCGCGTCCGCCGTCGTGTCCTTGCAGGCGGTCAGGGCGAAGCTGATAACCAGCGCAAGAACGAATGCAGCCGCATTGGCGGGTAGAAGGCGTCGGTTGCACGTGAACAGCATCATTGCCTGCATTGCTCATCTCTCCTTGGAAGCGGGATCACTGAAGGTGTGCCGCCAGCTCGCGCGAACGCAGCTCGACGGCGCGGCGGGCATACCGGTTGATGCGGCACGACTGTGCATCCAGCATCGGTCCCACGTGGTCGCTGGCTGGTGAACAACGCATGTCGGTGTCTTCGGCCCAGTTCACCTGCTCGTCCATCCAGCGGTCCTTGGCCGGACCATCGGGGCCATCCATGAGGCGCGCGACCTCGGCCTCCATCTGCTTCTGCTGGTAGGCCAGCTCGCTGGCGTCGCACGCTTCAAGCGGGTCGTCCATGCCACGCGCGTCCTGCACGCACTGGCTGTATGCAGGCCGCAGCACGGCCTGCGCGGGCGCGGTGGCGGCCGCTTCGGCCGATGGCGTGGAGGAAGACGCCTGGCACGCGCCCAGTGCCGTGCACAGCATCAGCGCCGTCCAGCGTCGGCGGTTCAGGGGCATGTGCTTACGGAAGCGCATTGCCTGCATCACCTGCATCTCCCTGGCGTGGGGCCAGCAGACGCTGGCCCGGGCGGGGCCGTCCATCGGTCCCCATCACGCCGGCAATCCTACGGCGGCCCGGGTTTCAGGTGCCTGACCGGATTCAGATTGTGTGGGCGCCGTCGCGGTGGCTCAATGTCCGCCGCGCGCGCCACCCACCTGCTCGATCAGGGTCTGGCTGGCGGCATTGAGGCCCACCACCGTCACCTGCGCACCATGCGCGGCCAGCTTTTCCTGCGCGCGCTCCAGCGCCGCCACCGCGGTCAGGTCCCACAGATGGGCATCACGCAGGTCGATCTGCACCTTCGGCGCCACGTGCTGGTAATCAAACGCCGCGCCCAGCTGCCCGGCCGAGGCGAAGAACACCTGGCCGCGCACGCGGTAGACCTGGGTATCGGCGGTGTCGTCACGCTGCACATCCAGCATGCGGCCGACCTTGCGCGCGAAGAACAGTGCCGACAGCAGCACGCCGCTGAGCACGCCCTTGGCCAGGTCGTGGGTGGCGACGGTGACCACCACGGTCAGCAGCATCACGGCGGACGAGCTGCGCGGATGGGTGCGCAGGTCACGCAGCGAGCGCCAGCTGAAGGTGCCGATGCTGACCATGATCATCACCGCCACCAGCGCCGCCATCGGGATCTGCCGCACCAGGTCGCTGCCGTACACCACCAGCAGCAGCAGCAGCGCGCCGGCCACCAGGCAGGACAGGCGGCCGCGGCCACCGGAGGTCACGTTGATGACCGACTGGCCGATCATCGCGCAGCCGGCCATGCCGCCGAGGAAGCCGGTGACCGTGTTGGCCACGCCCTGGCCGACGCACTCGCGGTTGCGCTCGCTGGGGGTCCCGGTGATGTCCTCGACGATCTGCAGGGTCATCATCGATTCGAGCAGGCCGACCACGGCCAGCGTGGCCGACACCGGCAGCAGGATGCGCAGCGTTTCCCAGGTGAGGGGCACGTCGGGGAGGAGGAAGTGCGGCAGGCTGTCGGGCAGCTGGCCCATGTCGCCGACGCTGCGTACGTCCACGCCGAAGCCGACGACCACGGCGGTGAGCACGACGATGGCGACCAGCGGCGACGGCACCGCGCGGGTGATGCGCGGCAGCAGGTAGATGATGGCCAGCGCGGCGGCACACAGCACGTAGACGGTGGGGCCGCGGCCGATCAGTTCCGGCATCTGCGCCAGGAAGATGAGGATGGCCAGCGCGTTGACGAAGCCGGTGATGACCGAGCGCGAGACGAAGCGCATCAGCGAGCCGAGCTTGAACACGCCGGCCAGCACCTGCAGCAGGCCGGCCAGGATGCTGGCGGCGAACAGGTACTGCAGGCCGTGGTCCTTGACCAGGTCGACCATCACCAGCGCCATTGCGCCGGTGGCGGCGGAGATCATGCCGGGGCGGCCGCCGGCGATGGCGGTGACCACGGCGATCGAGAACGCGGCGTACAGGCCGACCTTGGGGTCGACGCCCGCGATCAGCGAAAAGGCGATGGCCTCGGGAATCAGGGCCAGGGCGACGACCATGCCGGACAGCAGATCACCACGGATGTTGCCGAGCCATTGCTGGCGCAGGGGGTAGGACGTTTGCATGGGAAAACTCCGCGCGCACGGGCATGGGGCCACGTGGCGCTGCAGTGGAAAGACACGGGTTCCTGAGCCGGGCGGGCCGGCTGCCGAGGTGCGGCAAGGGTCAGGGTGGCGTGATCACTGCAGTCGGGAGCCGGTACGTGGGAGGCGCGCAGTCTACGGGAAGCGACCCGGCAGGGATAGCGCACGGGGGCGACACAGCAGCGGAGCATGGCTCCGCTCTACAATTGAACCATGGCCGCCGAGCATCCCCGCTTCTTCGACCCCGCCACCGAACAGGGCGTGCTGCGCCTGTCCATCGCCTTTTCGCTGGCCGTTGCGCTGGCCGGCGTGGTGTTCGGCCTGCTGGCCAATTCCTCGCTGATCATCTTCGACGGCATCTACGGCCTGATCGACGTGGTGATGACCTGGCTGTCGCTGCTGGTGGCACGCCTGATCGCGCTTTCCACCCAGACCGATGCGCTGCAGTCGCGGCTCAACCAGCGCTTCACCATGGGCTTCTGGCACCTGGAACCGATCGTACTGGGGGTGAGCGGCCTGCTGATGATCGGCGCGGCGCTGTACGCGCTGGTCAATGCGGTGGATGCGCTGATGTCTGGCGGGCGTCACATCGCTCTGGGACCGGCCATCGTGTTCGGCGTGGTCTCGCTGCTGGCGGAAAGTGCGTTCGGTGCGTTCGTGTGGCGCGCCAACCGCCGCATCGGTTCGGATTTCATCGCCCTGGACGCGAAGAACTGGGTGATCGCCGCCAGCATGTCGGCCTGCTATGTGGTCGCGTTCGTGGGCGGCGTGCTGGTGCAGGGCACATCGCTGGCCTGGGTCGGGCCCTATATCGATCCGGCCATCCTGGCGGTGGTCTGTCTGTTCGTTATGGTGGCGCCGCTGGGCACGGTGCGCCGCGCGCTGGCCGGGATCCTGCTGGTGACCCCGCCGGAGCTGCAGGCGCACGTGGATGCCGTGGCGCGCGACATCGTGGCCCGGCATGGTTTCGTCGAACACCGCAGCTACGTGGCCCAGGTCGGCCGAGGCGAGCAGATCGAGCTCTTCTTCGTGGTCCGCGAGGACGACCCGGCACGGCCGCTGGTGGAGTGGGACCAGCTGCGCGACGAGATCGGCGATGCGCTGGGCGAGGCCTCGCCGGACCGCTGGCTGACGATCATGTTCACCACCGACCGCGAGTGGACCCTCTAAGCCGACAGGACGATGCATCAAATATCCAGGACGGCTCATCACCTATCGTCCTGCTGGATCGGGCAAAGTAGACCCACCGAAACACCCACCCACTGACCAGGAGCATCCCATGTCCATCGAAAAGGTTCTGTACACCGCCCAGGCCACCTCCACCGGCGGCCGTGAGGGCCGTTCGGTCTCCTCCGACAACGTGCTGGACATCCAGCTGTCGACCCCGCGCGAGCTGGGCGGCGCCGGCGGCCCGGGTACCAACCCGGAACAGCTGTTCGCTGCCGGCTACTCGGCCTGCTTCCTCGGCGCGCTGAAGTTCGTCGCCGGCCAGGCCAAGGTCGCGCTGCCGGCCGAGACCACCGTCACCGGCAAGGTCGGCATCGGCCAGATCCCGACCGGTTTCGGCATCGAAGCCGAGCTGACCATCAACGCCCCGGGCGTGCCGCGCGAGCAACTGGAAGAGCTGGTGCAGAAGGCCCACATCGTCTGCCCGTACTCCAACGCCACCCGCGGCAACATCGACGTGACGCTGATTGTTGCCTGATGCGCTGATGCCGGCCAGCGTCCGGCACTACCCGCGCGCCGGGCAAAAAAATGGGCGGATGCCGGTCGAAACCGGGCATCCGCCCATCCCACCTCGGGTGGGCCCCGGCACATGGCCGGGGACGCATTTGCTTGTGTAGCGCCGAGCCCATGCTCGGCTGATCCATGCAGCCGGGCATGGGCTCGGCTCTACACGTTCAAGCTCTATTTATCGCTCGTGATGAGCTGCACGACGCTGGAGAAATCCAGCTTGCCGCGGCCGGCCTGGTGGTTCATCGAATACAGGTTGCGGGCCACTTCACCCAGCGGGATCGAGGCGCCGACATTCATCGCCGCTTCCACTGCCAGGCCCATGTCCTTCAGCATCAGGTCGCTGCCGAAACCGCCGCTGTAGCCGCGCGAAGCCGGGGCGTTTTCCAGCACGCCCGGCCACGGGTTGCACACTTCGGTGGCCCAGCTGCGGCCGGTGCTGACCGCCATCATCTGCGACAGCACCTTCGGGTCCAGGCCGTGCGCCACACCCAGGGCGATGGCCTCGCCGGTGACGGCCATGATCACGCCCAGCGCCATGTTGTTGCACAGCTTGGCGACCTGGCCGGCGCCGCTGGCACCGACATGGAAGATGTTCCTGCCCATGGCCTGCAGCACCGGGCGCGCGCGTTCCAGCGCGTCCTCTTCGCCGCCGACGATGAAGGTGAGCGTACCGGCCTGTGCGCCGGCGGTACCGCCGGACACCGGTGCGTCGAGCATCTGCAGGCCACGCGCGGCGGCGGCTTCAGAGACCTTGCGGGCGCTGGCCGGAGCGATCGTGCTGCAGTCGATGACCAGCGCACCGGCCGGGATGTCGGCCAGGATGCCGTCATCGCCGAGGTACACGCCTTCGACGTGGCGGCTGGCCGGCAGCATCGAGATCACCACGTCGGCGTCGGCCAGGGTGTCACGCGCCGACGGCGCGGCGGCGGCACCGGCGTCGACGGCGGCCTGGACCGCGGCCGGCACCAGGTCGAACACACGCACGGTGTGGCCGTTCTTGACGAGGTTGGCGGCCATCGGGCCACCCATGTTGCCCAACCCGATGAATGCAATACGGCTCATGCAAGGCTCCTTTCAGCAAGCGGAGTGCCCAGGTCGGCCAGCGGGTGCGCGGCCTCGGCCCAAGGGGAAACAAGGAAGGTGTCCGCCCACGCGGCGGTGGCCTCGGCCAGGGTGGCCGGGTTCCACTGCGGGTTGCGGTCCTTGTCGATCAGCAGCGCGCGGATGCCTTCGGCGAAGTCGCCACGGGCGGCGCAGTGCAGCGCAGTGACGTACTCCAGGCGGTAGACGCTGGCCAGGTCCTGGCCGGCGCTGCGGCGCTGCAGTTCAAAGGCCAGCCGCGCCGAACCGGGCGCACCGGCAGCGAGGGTCTTCTGTGCGGCCTGCAGCCAGGCATCGTCGGTCTGCAGGTCGCGGATGCGCGCGATGATCGCGGGCAGATCATCGCCTGCGCACAGCGCGTCGACCTGCGCGGCGTTGACCAGCAGCGGGCCGGTGGCCGCATCGCTGGCATGCGATTGCAGCAGATGATCCAGGCGTTCGTGGTTGAGCGTGGCATCGCCCGACCAGGCCACCTGCAGCAGCGCATCGAACACCGCACTGCGGCGTTCTTCGGCAACGTGCACGTCGGCCAGGCCGGCGTAGATGGCATCGCCCGGGTTCAGCAATGCGCCGGTCAGGGCCAGGAACAGGCCGCCCTTGCCCGGCACGCGCGGCAGCAGCCAGCTGCCACCCACGTCCGGGAACAGGCCCACGGTGATTTCCGGGAAGGCCAGCTTGGAGCGCCCGCTCACCACGCGGTGGCTGGCGCCGGACATCAGGCCGATGCCCCCCCCCATCACGATGCCGTGGCCCCAGCACAGGATCGGCTTGGCGTAGGTGTGGATGAGGTAGTCGACGCGGTATTCGACGTCGAAGAACTCGGCGGCGTAGTCGTTTTCGCGGATGTCGCCGTGGCCGGCGTCGCGGAAGGCGACCATCGCCTTGTACAGGCTGTGCAGGTCGCCACCGGCGCAGAACGCCTTTTCGCCGGCGCCCTGCAGCACCACCATCGCGATGCCGTCATCGTCGGCCCAGGCGTTCAACTGCTTCAGCAGCAGGTGTGCCATCGGCAGCGAGAAGCCATTGAGCGTGCGCGGTGCGTTGAGCGTGGCGAAGCCGATGCGCGTGCCGTTGCCGGCCACGCGCTCTTCGAACAGCACCGGTGCTTCGTCGGCAACGGTGTCGGTGGTCATGCGTTCTTCCACTGCGCGGCGCGCTTTTCCAGGAAGGCGCTCACGCCCTCGACCTGGTCAGCGGTGTCGAACAGATCGACGAAGGCTTCGCGCTCGGCCACCAGCGCCGAGGCGTGGGTGCCGGTGCGGGTGGACTGCACCAGGGTCTTGCAGGCGGCGATGCTGGTCGGGCTCTGCTTGCCGGCCTTCTTCGCCCACTCCAGCGCCAGCGCCTTGGCTTCGCCCTGGCCGACCTTCTCTTCGGCCAGGCCAATGCGCACGGCGGTTTCAGCGTTGATGCGCTCGCCCAGCAGGATCATGCGCTTGGCCCAGCCCTCGCCGACCAGGCGCGGCAGGTTCTGGGTGCCGCCGGCGCACGGCAGCAGGCCGACGGTGGCCTCCGGCAGCGCCACCTGGGCGTGGTCTTCGATGATGCGCAGGTCGCAGGCCAGGGCGCATTCCAGGCCACCGCCCATCGCGTAGCCGTTGATGGCGGCGATGGACACGCCACGGAAGGCGGACAGCGCTTCGAAGGCTTCACCGAAACGGCGTGCGGCTTCGCGTGCGGCGGCCTTGTCACCCGAGGCGAACTGGTTGAGGTCGGCGCCGGCGGAGAAGAACTTCTCGCCTTCACCGGTGATCACCAGCGCGTAGATGTCGCGGTCTGCGTTGAGCGCGCCCACCAGGTCGCGTAGCGCGGACAGGCTGTGCACGGTCCAGGTGTGTGCCGGCGGGTTATGCAGGGTGACCACGGCGGTGTGGCCATCGGCCTCGACCTTCAGGCCCACGTGCTCCTGGGTACGCCAATCCTTCATCGCAGTTCCTCTTCGGTGTTGAGCAGGTGGCGGGCAACGATCACCCGCATGATCTCGTTGGTGCCTTCCAGGATCTGGTGCACGCGGCTGTCGCGCAGCAGGCGCTCGATCGGGTATTCGCGGATGTAGCCGTAGCCGCCGTGGATCTGCAGTGCTTCGTTGCAGATCTTGAAGCCCGCATCGGTAGCGAAGCGCTTGGCCATGGCGCACCACACGTTGGCATCGCTGGCACCGGCGTCGAGCCTGCGCGCGGCCGAGTGCACCATCTGCCGGGCAGCGACCAGTTCGATGGCCATGTCGGCCAGCTTGAACTGCAGCGCCTGGAAATCGGCCAGCGCCTTGCCGAACTGGCGGCGCTCGCCCATGTAGCGGCGTGCGGCATCCAGCGCGCCCTGCGCGGCACCCAGCGAGCAGGCGGCGATGTTGATGCGGCCGCCGTCCAGCCCCTTCATCGCCAGCTTGAAGCCGCCGCCTTCCTCTCCCAGAAGGTGGCTGACCGGCACGCGGACGTTTTCGAAGGTGATGCCACGGGTGGGCTGGCTGTTCCAGCCCATCTTCTCTTCCTTGCGCCCATAGCTGATGCCCGGCAGGTCGGCCGGCACTGCGATGGCACTGACACCGCCCGCACCGGCACCGCCGGTACGCGCCATCACCACCAGCAGCTCGGTGGCACCGGCGCCGGAGATGAAGGCCTTGGAGCCGTTCAGCACATAGACGTCACCCTCGCGCATGGCGGTGGTCTTCAGCGAGGCCGCATCGGAACCGGCGCCCGGCTCGGTCAGGCAGTACGAGGCCAGCTTGCTGCCCGAGGACAGATCGGTGCCCCACGCATCGCGCAGCTCGGCCTGGCCCCACTTGGACACCATCCACGAAGCCATGTTGTGGATGCTGACGTACGCCGCGGTCGACGGATCGACGTTGGCGAGCTCCTCGATGACGACGGCGGCGTCCAGGCGGCTGAGGCCGCTGCCGCCGACTTCCGGGTCCATGTACAGGCCACAGAAGCCCAGTTCACCGGCCTTGGCGATCGCCTCGCGCGGAAAGATGCCCTCCGCATCCCATCGCGCGGCGTGCGGCGCCAGTTCGGCCTGTGCGAAGTCACGCGCGGCTTCACGATACGCCTGCTGCGCTTCTTCCTGCTCCGTCGTCATCGAGTGGCTCATGGCTGCTCCTGCCCTTACTTCAGGCTGATGGTGGTGTTGACGCCGTGGCTCAGCGTCTCGTCATCGAACCAACGTGCGGTGACGGTCTTGGTCTGGGTGTAGAACAGCACGACCTGCTTGCCGTAAGGGCCCAGGTCGCCCAGCTTGGACGCGCGCGAACCGGTGAACGAGAACAGCGGCACCGGCACCGGGATCGGCACGTTGATGCCGACCTGGCCGACGTCGATGTCTTCCTGGAATTTGCGTGCAGCGGCGCCGGACTGGGTGAACAGCGCAGTGCCGTTGCCGTTCGGGTTGCTGTTGACCATGGCGATGGCCTCGTCCAGCGTTTCCGCTTCGAGGATGACCAGCACCGGGCCGAACACTTCTTCCTGGTAGATACGCATGTCGGTGGTGACACCGGCAAAGATGGTCGGGCCGACGAAGTTGCCCTTCTCGAAGCCATCGACCTGGGGGTTGCGGCCGTCGAGCACCAGCTTGGCGCCCTGCTCCACGCCCGAGGCGATCAGGCCTTCCACGCGCTCGCGGGCGCTGCAGGAAATGACCGGGCCGACGTCGGTGCCGGACACGGTGCCGCCGCTGACTTTAAGCGTCTTGGCCTTGGCCACAAGGTCCTGCACCCAGTTGCGCGCTTCACCCACCAGCACCAGGGTGGAAGCGGCCATGCAGCGCTGGCCGGCTGCACCGAAGGCGGCGCCGACCATGGCGTTGAGGGTCTGTTCCTTGTTGGCGTCCGGCAGCACCACGGCGTGGTTCTTGGCGCCCATCATGCACTGCACGCGCTTGCCGGCCAGCGAGGCACGGTTGTAGACGTGGGTGCCGACGCGGGTGGAACCGACGAACGACACGGCCTTGATGTCCGGGTGGTCGCAGATCGCGTTGACCACTTCCTCGCCGCCGTGTACGACGTTCAGCACGCCCTTTGGAATGCCCGCTTCAAGCGCCAGCTCGACCAGGCGCATGGTCACCATCGGGTCCTGCTCGGACGGCTTGAGGATGAAGGTGTTGCCCGTTGCAATCGCCATCGGGAACATCCACAGCGGGATCATCGCCGGGAAGTTGAACGGGGTGATGCCGGCGCACACGCCCAGCGGCTGCATGATGCTGTAGGTGTCCACGCCGTTGGCCACGTTGTTGGCCAGCTCGCCCAGCTGCAGGTTACCGATGGCGGCAGCGTGCTCGACCACTTCCAGGCCGCGGAACACATCGCCTTCGGCGTCGGGCAGGGTCTTGCCCTGTTCGGCGGTGAGGATGTGGGCCAGCTCGCTCATGTTCTCGCGGATCAGCTGCTGGTACTTCAGGAAGATGCGCGCACGGGTGCCGATCGGGGTCTTGCGCCAGGTCTTGAAGGCTTCCTTGGCGGCGGCGACGGCAGCATCCACTTCACCGGTGGTGGCGAACGGCACCTGGGCCAGCACATCCTGGGTGGCCGGATTGATCACGTCCTGCCAGTGGGAGGTGGCCGATTCAATGAACTGGCCATCGATCAGCATGCGGATACGGGGCGCTGCAACAGTCATGACGACAATCCCACTGGCTCGAAAGATGCTTGGCATTATTCACAGCAGCCACCTCGATTTCCGGCCTGAATCCGCTTAATCTGGCCAACACGCCAGACGATTCATGTTAATTCTGTGAATTTCCAGCCTTCCCAACGCCAGCTGGGCCTGCGCCTGCTGCGCCTGCGCGAGCAGCGCGGCTACAGCCAGGTGGACCTGGCCCGTGCCCTTGGCCTGTCGGCCAGCTACCTGAACCAGATCGAGCGCAACAAGCGCCCGCTGACGCCGGCCGTACAGAAGAAGCTGGGCGAGGTCCTGGGCGATGTTTCCGCCCTGTTCGACGACGATGAGCCCGCCGCGCTGCAGGAGGCGCTGGGCGAGACGCTGCGCGACCTGGGCCTGGCAGAGGTGAGTGCCACCGAGCTGCGATCGCTGGCCGGCAACCTGCCGCAGGTCAGCCGCGCCCTGCTGGACCTGCACCGCCGCCATCTGGCCCTGCGCGAGCACGCCGCCGCGCTCGAGTTCCAGCTGGGCGAGCCCGCGGCCGGCAGCACCCTGCCTGCCGGCGACCAGGTGCGCGAGTTCTTCAACCGCATGCACAACCACATCCCCGAGCTGGACGAACTGGCAGAGCGCCTGTTCGCCGAGTGGGGGCTGTCACCGGGGCATGTGGCGCCGCGCCTGCGCCAGCTGCTGGCCGACCGCCACGGCGTGCTGGTGGAAGTGGCCGCGCTGCAGGCCGGGCGCGAGAAGCGCCAGTTCGATGCCGGCGCGCGGCGGCTGTGGCTGCCCGATTACCTGGAACCGGGCCAGCAGGCCTTCCAGATGGCGGCCGAACTGGCCCTGCACGGTTACCTGCCGCAGATCGATGCGGTGATCGCCCGCGCGGGCTTCCACGATGACGCGCGCATCGCGCAGGCGCGCATCGGCCTGTCGAATTACTTCGCCGGGGCGCTGGTGATGCCGTACATGCGCTTCCTGCGTGCGGCCGAGGCCAGCAGCTACGACATCGAACTGCTGGCGCATCAATTCGGCGTGGGCTTCGAGGCGGTGTGCCACCGGCTGAGCACGCTGGCGCGGCGCAGTGCACCGGGGCTGCCGTTCTTCTTCATCCGCGTGGACCGTGCGGGCAATGTGTCCAAGCGCCATTCGGCGACCGACTTCCATTTCTCGCAGGTGGGTGGGTCGTGCCCGCTGTGGATCGTCTACGAGGCGTTCAACCAGCCGGGGCGGATCCTGACGCAGACCGCGCGCATGCCCGATGGGCGGCGCCATTTCTGGCTGGCACGGCAGGTGAGCAGCGGGCCGGTGGGGCATGGTCAGCCGCGCAAGACATTTGCGGTGGCGCTGGGCTGCGATCTGCAGCATGCGGAGCGGCTGGTGTATTCGCTGGGGCTGGATGTGCAGAGCCCGGGGAATTCGGTGTCGATTGGCCCAGGGTGCCGGGTGTGCCCGCGGGAGGACTGCATGCAGCGCGCGTTCGCGCAGTTGCCGGGGAGGTAGGGGGTTTTGCAGGGCTGCGCCCTGCAGCTGCCGAATCAACGGCAACGGCCGAAGCAAAAGCTGGCTTTCCGTGGGATGGCGGGGGGTGGGTCCGGTTGATGGGGACGCGGTAAACCCATCCATGGGGGCTTGGTCGCGGCATCGATGCCGCTCACACCCCCTCAACCGTACCCACCCCGCCTTCGACAGTTTCCTGCGGCTGTTGGAACCTGATGCTGATGCTGCTGGTGGGTGCCGACCGTTGGTCGGCACGCTTTGGCCGTGCGCAAAATGCATCCACGCGTGGCGTGGCTCTACTGGTGGATGCCAACCTTGGTTGGCACGTTTTAGTCCCAGAACACGGTCAATACGCGGTGGCCTTCCGAGGGCGCGGAGGCGTCGACGTGTTGGCCGTACGGCCAGCCTTCGCCAACACCGTCGCATTCCAGGCCCTGCAGCCAGCCTTCCACGGTTGCGGCGTCGGCGCGGGTCAGCACGTGCACGTTCTCCGCGGCAGGCCACTCGCTGTCGTCTTCCAGTGCGCTGCCCCAGTCCTGGTGCAGGCCCACGTAGACACCTTCCACTTGAGGCTTTTCGGCAATCGCGGCCAAGCGTGCGTACAGCTCGGCAATCGGCGGGCGACCGTAGCCCCATTGGTTCGGTGCGATGCACTCTTCGAAGTCGTTGCCTTCGAAGTACGCGGCCAACGGTACCACCGGCAGGTGCTCCGGATCACGGGCGTCGAGGCGTGCAAGCAGATCCAGCAGTTGCTGACGGGCGGACATGGGGCGCTCCTTGCAATGGGGGCCGCGATTGTATCCATCGCGGTCAGTAGATCGGCGTCACCTTCATCTGCGGCAACGGCCGTGGTGCGCCGTCGGTCAGGTCCGGGCCCAGGTCTTCCCAGGTGCGGCCCTGCTCCACCATCTGCGCCCACAGCTGCTGCGACCCACGACGCTTGTCTTCCGAGCCCAGCTTGTACGACGGCGGCACGGGTTCGCCGCGGGCGACGATGGAATACGCCGCGCGGTATGCCAGAACCTGCTGCGCCGGGTCGTCGGTGCGCGCCACTTCCAGCGTGTAGCGCTGGTAGGCCGAAGCGAGGTTGCGCCAGCGGATCCAGTAGTGGTTCTCGAACGAGAACGCGCAGAAGCGTGCGCCTGCCAGGCTGCCCTTGTCGGCGATGCGGCTCAGCACCTCCTGCGGCATGTCCAGGTTCATGCCGCCTTCGTCGCCCTGCAGGCTCACATGCACGATGCGGTCGCGGTAGCCCGGTGCACGCGCCTGCAGCAGGTCGCGCCAGTTCTGCATGGTCGCCACCACCGCGAACAGGAAGCGACCCAGCTCGGCCGCGGCCAGCGGCGTGGCGATGGACTGGTAATGCCTCTGCCAACCATGACGGTTCTCGGTGGGCAGCACCACCGCACGCTCCAGTGCCTGCTGGCCCGTGGTGCCGTGGCTGACATCCTCGACGTGCTGCGGGTAGACCAAATTGATCGCGAAGGTCGGCCAGCGTGGCATCGCCGCATCGAACAGGTGGATGGGGAAGTTGCTGCTGATGCCACCATCGGAGAACCAGCAGATGCGGAACGCAGTGATGACCGGGCCGCAGGACTGGCCGGCACTGGTCAGTCCTTCCATGCTGTCGGCCACGTTGTGTTCGGCATCGGCCGCGGCCGGCGACGGCTCGCAGCGGCGCTCGCGGCGCGCGGGTTCATGCAGCGGCACCGCGCTGATCAGCAGCGGGAAACTCAGGCTCATGCGGGTGGCCACCAGCACCGGCAACTGCGGGCCCTGTGGCAGGTGGTAGTACTGCCGCCCTTCCACCTCCACCGGCGCACCGGCGTGGTCGACCAGCCACTGCACCACGCTGGCCGGGAACAGCTGCTCGAACTCTTCGCGCAGGAACCAGAACTGCGCACCGCCCAGCGGCAGCGTGCGCGGTTCGTTGTGCGAGACGCAGGTGGTGATCATCTGCAGGCTGATGGCATGCGGACTCTCCGGCTCGCCGGCATAACGCGGTGCATCGTGCAGATCGGCAAAGGTGAGCGGTGCGTCCAGCGGCTTGCCGGACAGCTCCTGCAGGCTCTGGTGCAGCCATTCGGTCAGTGCCGGCTTGCGTGCATCGCGGCCCAGGCCGCTGCACAGGCCCAGCAGGTTGCGCCGCGCCACCCGCGCCACCCGCAGCGCGGCACCGGCCACGCCGGCACCATAGGCGCACAACAGCGACGGCAGCAGGGTGGCCGCCACACCGCTCCAACCGCCGCCCCACCAGCCCAGGCCGAGCAGCAGCGCCAGCGACACCAGCACTTCCAGCGGGGCGATCTCGAACACGGCCACCGCCAGGCACAGCAGCTTGCGCGGCCAGCCGTAACCACCGGTCAGCGCGACCAGCAGCCGGTAGGCCGCCCGTGCACCGCGCGCCGGCTGGAACAGGCTGTAGATGAAGCCGCGCCGCGACAACTGCGCCGACACCGCCGACAGGCCGCCATAGCCGGCGTCGCCGGCCAGGTGCTCGCCGGTCTGCTGGCGGCGATCGCCATAGGCCGCCGCTGCCGCCACCGCTGCGGCAATGGCGCCGGCCGAGGTGCCGCCAATGCTCTTGAACCGATAGTCGCGGGCCAGCGCCAGTACAGCATTGGGGTACACGATGCCGCTGGTGATGCCGCCCTTCATGACCAGATCGCAGTACTTGTGTGCCACTACCCTGCCCCCGCTGACTGTGCCTGAGATGCCACCCGACGCTACGGATGGAGTATGACGCGGGGGTTTCTCACAACTTGAGAACCCGGCCACGCATCCACGCATGGCGTGGATCTACCGGTGCACTTGACCCTGACGACCATCGGCGTAGCATCGACAGCAAGCCAAGGGACAGACCCGCGGCTACCACAACGACATGAGGGATTCTCATGGAATTCGACTATCTCGTCTTCATCGGGCGTTTCGAGCCCTTCCACAACGGCCACGCCGCCGTTGCCCGCCTGGCCCTGAGCCGGGCCCGCAAGCTGATCTTCCTGGTCGGCTCTGCCGATACCCCCCGCAGCCTGCGCAATCCCTGGACCGTGGCCGAACGCGCCGTGATGATCCAGGCCGCCCTCGATGGCAACACCGAACGCCTGCTGATCCGCCCGCTGCGCGACCACCTCTACAACGAGGCCCAGTGGATCGCCAACGTACAGCGCCAGGTGGCCGAAGCCCTGCGCAATGATGGCGCCGCCGCCGATGCCAAGGTCGGCCTGATCGGCATGGACAAGGACGCCTCCAGCTACTACCTGCGCGAATTTCCGCAGTGGCCGCTGGTGGACGTGCAGCACACTGCCACCCTGTCGGCCACCGAGCTGCGCCGCTACCTGTTCGAGGCCGGCGACGTGGACTTCCACGGTGCGCTGCTGATGCTGCGTGGCAACGTGCCGGCGCCGGTGTACGACATGCTCGAAGCCTTCCGCAAAAGCGCACCGGCCTATGGCCAGCTGGTGGCCGAGTACCGCTTCATCGAACAGTACAAGGCCGCCTGGAAGGACGCGCCCTACGCGCCCACCTTCGTCACCACCGATGCGGTGGTGGTGCATTCGGGCCACGTGCTGCTGGTGCGCCGCCGTTCGGAACCCGGCAAGGGCCTGTGGGCGCTGCCCGGCGGTTTCGTCGGCCAGGAACAGAGCCTGCTCGACAGCTGCCTGCGCGAACTGCGCGAAGAGACCCGGCTGAAGATTCCGCTGCCGGTGCTGAAGGGCTCGCTGAAGAGCCAGCAGGTGTTCGACCACCCCGACCGCAGCCAGCGCGGCCGCACCATCACCCACGGTTTCCACTTCGACTTCCCGGCCGGTGAACTGCCGGCGGTGCGCGGCGGCGACGACGCCGACAAGGCGCGCTGGATTCCGGTGAGCGAAGCCCTGGAGATGGGCCCGCAGCTGTTCGAAGACCACCTGCACATCCTGGAGTATTTCCTAGGCCGGGGCTGACCCGACCGGCTTTCCCCACCGGCGGATAGACCGCCGGTGTCACTCGACGCGAAGGAGCTTCCGTCATGCATTACCTCGATAATCTTCTCCTCGACACCGACAGCTACAAGGCCAGCCACTGGCTGCAGTACCCACCGGGTACCGATGCCACGTTCTTCTACGTGGAATCGCGCGGCGGCCTGCATGACCGCACGGTGTTCTTCGGCCTGCAGGCGATCCTCAAGGACGCGCTGGCACGGCCGGTCACCCACGCCGATATCGACGACGCCGCTGCGGTGTTCGCCGCGCATGGCGAGCCGTTCAATGAAGCCGGCTGGCGCGATATCGTCGACCGCCTCGGTGGCCACCTGCCGGTACGCATCCGCGCCGTGCCCGAGGGCAGCGTGGTGCCCACGCACCAGGCGCTGATGACCATCGAATCGACCGACCCGGCCGCGTTCTGGGTGCCCTCGTACCTGGAAACCCTGCTGCTGCGTGTGTGGTACCCGGTCACCGTGGCCACCATCAGCTGGCATGCGCGGCAGACCATCGCCGGTTTCCTGCAGCAGACCAGCGACGACCCGCAGGAGCAGCTGCCGTTCAAGCTGCACGACTTCGGCGCGCGCGGTGTGTCGAGCCTGCAGTCGGCCGCGCTGGGCGGTGCCGCGCATCTGGTCAACTTCCTCGGCACCGACACTGTCTCGGCGCTGTGCCTGGCCCGCGCGCACTACCACGCGCCGATGGCCGGCTATTCGATTCCCGCCGCCGAGCACAGCACCATCACCAGCTGGGGCCGCGAGCGCGAAGTGGATGCGTACCGCAACATGCTGCGCCAGTTCGGCAAGCCCGGTGCCATCGTCGCGGTGGTGTCGGACAGCTATGACATCTACCGCGCCATCAGCGAGCACTGGGGCACCACCCTGCGCGATGAAGTGATCGCCTCGGGCGCGACCCTGGTCATCCGCCCCGATTCGGGTGACCCGGTGGAGGTGGTGGCCGAAAGCCTGCGCCGCCTGGATGAGGCGTTTGGCCACACGATCAACGGCAAGGGCTACCGCGTGCTCAACCACGTGCGGGTGATCCAGGGCGATGGCATCGACCCGGACACGATCCGCGCCATCCTGCAGCGCGTCACCGCTGACGGCTACGCCGCCGACAACGTGGCCTTCGGCATGGGCGGTGCACTGCTGCAGCGGCTGGACCGCGATACGCAGAAGTTCGCGCTGAAGTGCTCGGCCGCGCGGGTGGATGGTACCTGGATCGATGTCTACAAGGACCCGATCACCGATGCCGGCAAGACCAGCAAGCGCGGCCGCATGCGCCTGCTGCGCCGCTCGGACGATGGCAGCCTGCATACGGTGGCGCTGCCGGCCAGCGGTGACGACACCCTGCCGACGGGCTTCGAGGATGCGATGGTGACCGTGTGGGAGAACGGGCGGTTGCTGTACGACCAGCGGCTGGATGAGATCCGCGCGCGGGCCGCGGCGGGGCGTTGAAGGTACGTCCCGCCCGGGGTCAGAGCCCGCTGCGTGGCAGCGGGATCCGACCCCGGTGCCCCTTGACCGGCAGCAGCAACGCGTCCACCGTGGGCACGCCGAAGGTATCCCTGCTGTCGTCGCGACGACGACAGGGATTTGAACGGGAATCCGGTGAAGGCGCCTCGCGCGCCCATTCCGGAGCTGCCCCGCAGCGGTGAATGGAAACGAATCCTGCCAACAGCACTGGGCTCGCGCCTGGGAAGCGGCAGGTAGTAGGTGGGCTGCGGCCCGGGTCCATCAGCCCGAATACCGGCCCCGGCCGGGGGACACGACCGTCCCCTGACTCGACCTGGAATCTCCGCGGGGAGGTTGCCGGGGCCAATGTCGTCCTGCGCGTGCAGGCGGCGTGGCCGCGCGCGTCCTGTTCACGGTTTCCGGCCAGACCCGTTGCCCACGCCCAGATGCACCCGACGATGACCGAGTTCCAACGCCCCGCCCTGTCCCTGCCCGCCGACGGCAAGCGCCTGCTGCTGCATTCGTGCTGTGCGCCCTGCTCGGGCGAAGTGATGGAGGCGATCACCGCCTCCGGGATCGACTACGCGATCTTCTTCTACAACCCCAACATCCACCCGGTGAAGGAATACGAGCTGCGCAAGCAGGAGAACATCCGCTTCGCCGAGCAGCACGGCATCCCCTTCATCGACTGCGACTACGACACCGACAACTGGTTCAGCCGTGCGCGCGGCATGGAAGACGAGCCCGAGCGCGGCATCCGCTGCACGATGTGCTTCGACATGCGTTTCGAGCGCACTGCGCTGTACGCGCATGAGCACGGCTATGACACCATCAGTTCGTCGCTGGGCATTTCGCGCTGGAAGAACATGGCGCAGATCAACGATTGCGGCGTGCGCGCGGCGTCGCGCTACGAAGGCCTGCAGTACTGGGAATACAACTGGCGCAAGGGCGGCGGTGCCAGCCGCATGGTGGAGATCAGCAAGCGCGAACAGTTCTACCAGCAGGAATACTGCGGCTGCGTGTACTCGCTGCGCGATGCCAACCGCCACCGCCGCGAAACTGGCCGCGAGCGCATCAAGATCGGCCTGCTGTACTACGGGCAGGAGGCTGAAACGCCGCAAGGCGATTGACGTGTGCGCGGGAGGCGGCCACGCTGGTCGCCCCCTCAGCTGTGCTGGACCCTGCCATGACCGCCCTGCCCGCCGATGTCGCCCTGCTGGTGATCGACCTGCAGCCGGACTTCATGCCCGGTGGCGCGCTGGCCTGTGACCAGGGTGATGCGCTGGTGGCGCCGATCGCCGAGCTGCTGGCGCAGCGCCGCTACCGCACGGTGGTGGCCACCCAGGACTGGCACCCGGCCGACCACGCCTCCTTCGCCAGCCAGCACCCGGGCACGCGCCCGTTCGAGAACATCCTGCTGCACGCGCAGCCGCAGACCCTGTGGCCGGACCACTGCGTGCAGGGCAGCGACGGCGCCGCGCTGCACCCGGGCGTGGACTGGACCGTGGCCGACCTGATCCTGCGCAAGGGCACCCGCCAGCAGGTGGATTCGTACAGCGCGTTCCGCGAGAACCATGGCCCGGAGGGCGAACGCCCGCCGACCGGTCTGGCCGGCTGGCTGCACGAGCGCCGCATCCGCGAAGTGCATGTGTGCGGCCTGGCGCGCGATTACTGCGTGCTGTGGAGCGCGCAGGACGCAGTGAAATCCGGCTTCCGGGTGAAGTTCCTGTGGGACCTGACCCGGCCGGTGACCGAAGCCAACGACACGATGGTGCGTGAGGCGCTGGGCAAGGCGGGAATTGCGATCCTTTGATCCATCGCCGCCTTCACAGCTGTGCGGGGGGCAGGTCCCTCATCCATGCCGGGCCCCGCGCGACGATGCCGGTCGGGTTCAACTGGCGATGGCTCTGGTAGTAGTGGTGGGTGATGTGGTGGGCATCCACCGTGCGCGCGACCGCAGGCATCGCCAGCATCCGCTGCAGCAGCCCGTTCAGACCGGGGTAGCTGGCGATCTGCCGCACATTGCATTTGAAATGGCCGTGGTAGACCGCATCGAACCTCACCAGCGTAGTGAACAGGCGGATATCGGCCTCGGTCATTCGACCACCCACCAGCCACGGCGACTGCTGAAGCTGCGCATCCAGCATGTCCAACGTTTCGAACAACGGCCCCACGGCCTCGTCGTAGGCCTGCTGGGTGCTGGCGAAGCCTGCCTTGTAGACGCCATTGTTGACCGTTTCATAGACGCGCGCGTTGATCGCATCGATGTCCGCACGCAGGGCTTTGGGGTAGTAATCGCCGGGCAGCGCGCCGTGACCGTCGAACGCTTCGTTGAACATGCGCAGGATATCGGCCGATTCGTTGCTGACGATGCCGCGCTGCTCGCGGTCCCACAGCACCGGCACGGTCACCTTGCCGGTCATGCCCGGCTTCGCGGCGGTGTACAGCCGATGCAGGTACCCGGCCTGCAGTTCCGGGTCGGGTATCACGCCGCGTCCCGGCTGAAACGTCCAGCCCTGGTCACCCATGTACCAGTGCACCACCGATACGGGCAGCAATGATTCCAGACCCTTGAGCGCGCGCATGATCAGGGCACGGTGGGCCCAGGGGCAGGCCAGGCTGACATACAGGCGGTAGCGCCCGGAAGCGGCCGCATGGCCTGGCTGGCCCTGCGGACCGGGCCCGCCATCAGCTGTCAGCCAGTGGCGGAACGTGGATTGCTCGCGGTGGAACTGCCCATCCTCGCTGGCGGCCCCTGCGGTGCCGACCTGCCAGACGCCATCAACGAGTTGGCCCATACCGATACTCCCTCTGCTGCAGAACCGATACCGTAGCGCGTGCAGCCGCAACGTCCGGTGAGAACTGCGTGGAGGCGGGCCCCCTCAGCGGAACACTACCGTGCGATGCCCGTTGAGCAGGATGCGGTGCTCCACGTGCCGGCGCACGGCACGCGCCAGCACCTGTGATTCGGTATCGCTGCCCAGCCGCACAAGTTCGCGCGGCGCCATCGCGTGGTCCACGCGGGCCACGTCCTGTTCGATGATCGGGCCTTCGTCCAGATCCTCGGTCACGTAGTGCGCGGTGGCGCCGATGATCTTGACCCCGCGCGCGTGCGCCTGGTGGTACGGCTGCGCGCCCTTGAAGCTGGGCAGGAAGCTGTGGTGGATGTTGATCGCGCGACCGGCCAGGGCACGGCACAGCGTGGGTGAGAGGATCTGCATGTAACGCGCCAGCACCACCAGGTCGATGCGCTCGCGTTCGACCAGGTCGATGATCTGCTGCTCCTGAACGGCGCGCGTGTCCGCGTTGACCGGCAGGTGGTGGAACGGCACCTGGTAGGACGCGGCCAGCGGCGCAAAATCAGCGTGGTTGGACGCCACCGCGGCGATGTCCACTTTCAGTTGGCCGCTATGGGCGCGGAACAGCAGGTCGTTCAGGCAATGGCCCTGCTTGCTGACCAGCACCAGCAGGCGCGCGCGGCGGCGACCGTCGTGCAGCTGCCAGTCCATGCCGAAGTCGGCGGCCAGCGCGCCCATCGCCGCATGCACGGTGTCCAGCGGCAGGCTGGCGTCGCGGTCGAAATGTACGCGCAGGAAGAAGCGGCCGCTCTCCTCATCGCCGAACTGCTGGGCGTCGAGGATGTTGCAGCCGTGGTCGAACAACAGCCCGGATACGCGGTAGACGATGCCGGTGCGGTCGGGGCAGGACAGGGTAAGAATGGAATCGGGGCGCATCGCCCGAGTGTAGGGCAGCATCCTGCCGCGATGCACAATGCTGTCAGATGCAACCGATCTTCAGTGCGGATGCACCGTCAACGCGACCAGACGCACCACCAGCGGGCGTACCAGCAGCACCCCGCAGAATGCCACCGGCATGGCCATCTGGTAGGCGGCCAGCACCCGGGCCAGGTAGTCGCTGCCCAGTCCGGCATTGGCAGCGGTGATGACCAGGCACATCAGCAGCGCCATCAGGCCGGCCATGAAGAACGCGAAGACAAACGGCGTGCTGCGGGCGTGCAGCTTCCAGCGGGGCGATCGGGGTGGGGCCATGGCACATCGCATCGAATGAAGTGGGCCGGCAGGCTAGCGGTGCGGCGGCCCGCGCACAGCCCTGTCGCGCTTGGTACAGACCCAAGCGATACTTGTCCTCCCGCATGGCAAGCTGGCCGGTCATGAACCTGTTGCAGCTCATCCGCAGCTTCACCCGCACCGCAGAGACCGGCAGCATTGCCGCCGCGGCCCGCCACCTTGGCATCAGCGCCACCGCCGTGGGCCAGAACATCAACCGGCTGGAAGCCCACCTGGGCGTGCGCCTGCTCAACCGGAGCACGCGGCAGCTCGCACTCAGCGAAGCCGGTGCCGTGTACCTGGCGCAGGTGCGGCACATCGAGGCCGACCTGGCGCGCGCGCAGGCGATGGTCACCGCCGGCGATATCGAACCGTCCGGGCCGCTGCGCATCGCCAGCAGCAGCGCGTTCGGCCGCCACGTGCTGGCACCGCTGCTGCCCAGCCTGCAGCAGCGCTACCCGCAGCTGCAGCTGGAACTGCGGCTGAGCGATCGCGCCGTGCAGCATGGGCCGGAAGCGGTGGATGCCAGCATCCGCATCGGCGCGCAGCTGGAAGACGGGTTGGTAGCGCGGCCGCTGGCGCGCATCCCGTTCGTCTTCTGCGCATCGCCGGCCTACCTGGAGGCGTACGGCGCGCCGGCCGATCCGACCGCACTGAACGGCCATCGCGGGCTGCTGCACCGCTTCCCCACCGATGGCCGGCCGCTGCGCTGGGGCCTGCTGAAGGACGGCCAGCGGGTGGATGCGGCGCTGCCGCCGAGCATGGTCTGCGATGACATCGACGCACTGGCCGAACTGGCCGCTGCAGGCGCGGGGATCACCCGGCTGGCTGCGTTCGTGGCCGAGCCCTATCTGCGCGATGGCCGCCTGCAGGCGGTGTTCGGCCCGGCCAGCGACTGGCAGCCCGAGCCGATGGAGGTGTTCTTCTGCGTGAGCGACCGCCGCGATTTCACCGCGAAGATCCGCGCGCTGTTCGAGCACCTGCAGGCCGGCATCGCGCCGGCCTGGCAGGTCTGAGGCTCAGCGCGCGCGGAACACGTTGCGCGCTTCGCGCGGCTCGCAGCGCAGGTACTGCGGCGACGGCACCACGCTGTCGCCCAGCGCGGCAGCGGCGTGCCACGGCCAGCGCGGGTCGTACAGGATGCCGCGGGCCAGGGCGATGGCATCGGCCTGGTTGTGGCGCAGGATCGATTCGGCCTGTTCCGGCTCGGTGATCAGGCCCACCGCGATGACCGGCATGCGCAGCTTCCTGGCCTTGATGGCCGCCGCGAACGGCACCTGGTAACCCGGGCCGACGCTGATCTTCTGGCGCTCGTCGAGGCCGCCGCTGGACACGTGCAGGAAGTTGCAGCCGCGCGCGTCGAGGATCTGCGCCAGCGCTTCGCTCTGCACCAGGTCCCAGCCGCCGTCGACCCAGTCGGTGGCGGAAATGCGAACACCCACCGACACCTTGTCCGACACCGCGGCGCGCACTGCATCGAACACTTCCACCAGCAGGCGCAGGCGGTTCGGCAGCGAGCCACCGTAACCGTCGGTGCGGCGGTTGCTGAGCGGCGACAGGAACTGGTGCAGCAGGTAGCCGTGCGCGGCGTGGATCTCGATCAGCTCGAAGCCCAGGCGTTCGGCGCGCACTGCGCTGGCGGCGAAGGCGGCGATGACCTCGGCGATGCCGGCTTCATCCAGCGCCTCGGGGGCCGGGTCGGTGGCGTGGAACGGTACCGGCGACGGGGCCACGGTGGCCCAGCCGTTGGCATCGTCGGCCGGCAGCTGGCGGCCGCCGTCCCACGGGCGGGCGGTGGAGGCCTTGCGGCCGGCGTGGGCCAGCTGGATGCCCAGCGGCATCGACGACCAGCGGCGGACGCTGGACAGCACCTGGGCCAGGGCGGCCTCGGTCTCGTCATCCCACAGGCCCAGGTCGGCCCAGCTGATGCGCCCCCGCGGCTCGACCGCGGTGGCTTCCAGGATCAGCAGGCCGGCGCCGGACTGCGCCAGGTTGCCCAGGTGCATGGCGTGCCAGTCGCTGGCGCGGCCCTCTTCGGCGGAGTACTGGCACATCGGCGCGATCACGATGCGGTTGGGCAGGGTCAGGGGGCCGAGGGACATCGGCGAGAACAGTTGGCTCAAGACGGTAAGGACATGCGTAGGGGGTGCGTATTGCACCGCTGCACGGGCTGCGGATCAACCTTCTGGATGGATCGCTGTTTCGCGCGGCCTGTCACCGGTAGCGGCGGGCCATGCCCGGCGAACAACGGCCGCCGCGCTGCGCGCTCGCCAGGCATGGCCCGGCGCTACCGGATCACGAAACCCGCCAACGCCTCGGCGCAGTCCCGTTCATCCTTGAACTGGAGCAGGTCGTCGGCGCGGGTGCGGCCGCGGTTCAGCGCCGCCACCGGCAACCCGGCCTTCGCGGCAGCCTGCACGAAGCGGAAGCCGGAATAAACCATCAGCGAGGAGCCCACCACCAATACGGCATCGGCCTGCTGCAGGTGCTCGTGCACGGCCGCCACGCGCTCGCGCGGCACGTTTTCGCCGAAGAACACCACATCCGGCTTCAGCAGGCCGCCGCAGTACGGGCAATCCGGCACCACGAAGGCGGAGAAGTCGGCTTCCAGGTCGGCGTCGCCGTCCGGGGCGATGCCCGCTTCCAGCGTGTCCCAGCCCGGGTTGGCATCCAGCAGGCGCTGCTGGAAATCCCCGCGCCCGCTGCGGCGTTCGCAGCCCATGCAGCGCACCCGATCCAGCCGCCCATGCAGGTCGATCACGTTCCGGCTGCCGGCGCGCTGGTGCAGGCCGTCCACGTTCTGGGTCAGCAGCACCTGCAGTGTGCCGCGGGCTTCCAACGCGGCCAGCGCCTGGTGGGTGCCGTTGGGCAGGGCCAGGCCGAAGCGTGGCCAGCCCAGCAGGCTGCGCCCCCAGTAGCGCTGGCGGGTGGCCACCTCGCCCATGAAAGCCTGGTAGGTCACCGGCGGCGTGCGTTTCCACTGGCCGTCGGTATCGCGGTAATCGGGGATGCCCGAGGCGGTACTGCAGCCGGCGCCGGTCAGCACGAACAGGCGTTGGGCGCGGTCGATGAAGTCGGTCAGCGGCGGGGTCATGGCAGCCAAATGGGGGCGCGCGGACGCCCCTGCAAGCGCGTGGTCAGCTGGCCGGGTCGGCCACCGGGGCGCCCGGCAGGCGCGGCACGGCGGTCGGCTGGCCATCATCACCCAGCGCGATCATCACGAAGTGGCCGCGGGTGCACAGCTTGCGCTCGCCGCTGTGCAGGTCTTCGGCAATCAGCTCCACCTCAACCTTCATCGAGCTGCGGCCCACTTCGACGATGCGGCCCACGGTTTCCACCATCTGGCCGATGCGGATGGGCAGCTTGAAATCGACCTGGTCGCTGCGCGCGGTCACCACGGTGCGGCGCGAATAGCGGGCGGCGGCCAGGAAGGCGGCCTTGTCCATCCACGCCAGCGCCTGGCCACCGAACAGGGTGCCCATGTGGTTGGTGTGGTTGGGGAAGACGATTTCGGCCATGCGCACTTCGATGGGCGGCACGGTTTCGGGGATGGGGGTCATGGCGGGGCCATCGGTGTGGGGTGCGGCAATGTTAAGCCAGGCCCAGTGCAGGCGGCGCTAGACTGCGCCACGCCCACTGCACGGAACGTCACCATGCCCGCCGCCACCGACCTGCTGGCCTTCGCCCTGCTGTCGCTGGGCATGGTGCTCACGCCGGGCCGAACATGGTCTACCTGGTCTCGCGCTCGATCTGCCAGGGCCGCCGCGCCGGGCTGGTGTCGCTGGGCGGCGTGGCGCTGGGCTTCGTCTTCTACATGCTGTGCGCGGCGCTGGGCATCACCGCCCTGCTGATGACCGTGCCCTTCGCCTACGACGCGCTGCGCATCGGCGGCGCGCTGTACCTGTTGTATCTGGCCTGGCAGGCGATGAAGCCCGGCGCCCGCTCGCCGTTCGCGGTGCATGCGCTGCCCGTCGACAGCCCGCGCCGGTTGTTCGCGATGGGTTTCCTCACCAACCTGCTGAATCCGAAGATCGCGGTGATGTACCTGTCCCTGCTGCCGCAGTTCCTGCACCCGGACGGCCACGGCAGCGTGCTGGCGCAATCGCTGGTGCTGGGCTTCACGCAGATCTCGGTCAGCCTAGCGGTGAACACGATGATCGTGCTGATGGCCGGCAGCATTGCGGCATTCCTGGCCGCGCGACCAAGCTGGCAGGCCGCGCAACGCTGGTTGATGGGCACGGTGCTGGCCGGGCTGGCCGTGCGGATGGCGGTGGAAGGACGGCGGTAAAACCGCTGGTAGCGGGGGGGGCGCCCCCCCGCGGGCGCGCCCCCGGGGGGGGGGGCCCGCCCGGGGGGGGGGGGCGGGGGGTGTTTCTCCCCCGGGGGGGGGGCCCCGGGCGCTACCTTCAGTGCACGGTCGGTCCGGCGACCAGCCGCTCCATCGTTTCCGCGCAGCGGCGGCCGTTGATGGCCAGGCACAGCATGGCGTGGATGGCTTCGGCCGGCTGCTTGCCCTGCAGCGGCGAGGTGCTGCCAGTCGCCTGGGCAAGCTGGTGGTCGCAGAGCAGCAGAGCGGTGCCTTCGATGCCCTGCATCAGGCGGCGCAAGCGCAGCAGCAGATGGTTGAGTTCGTGCGCGTTCGTCGGATCGGTACTCATGGTGGTGCCTCCATTACGGATCAGGCCACCGGTGAGGGTGGCGGACGATGCGTGGCTGCAATCCCGGAAAAACCGATGAGAAACCGGTGGGCGTTCGCCCTCCAACGCATCGCCCGCCATAGGCGTGCGACGGTCCACCAACCGCCACCGGGCAATGCCGGCGACGGTTGGCGAGCCTACCATCGGTTCTTCTGCGGGATTGCAGTCCCGGCTGCTGGTGCGCCAGCAACGCGCCATGATGGGCAGCGGAATCCGCATGATTCCAGAGGGTTTTGCGACAAAGTTTTGAACTGAGGCGAACGACGACATAGCTCGTCGCCATCGTCTGAATCCGCAGATTGCGTCAATTTGCGTGAACCAATCCTTGGTCTTTGCAAGTAGCCTGAGGACAGCAATCCAGTCGCAGAAACGAAGAGCCCCGACCGAAGTCGGGGCGCTTACGACAACACCTGTTAGGGCTCTAGGCCTGGCCAAATCAGTTCAATCAGCTTGGCGTGTTCCTCAAGCTCGCGCATGGTGCCCTTTCGCACTTTGCGACCGGTGTGGAGAACACCGGTGAAAAGGTCGATGTACTCGATCTGCTCAGGCTCAATGTGCAGCCCATTTTCGCTCAACAGCCAATGAGCGAATTCAAGGGTCAATCGAACGGCTGCCGAGTCTGCTTCAGCTTCCTTGCAATTGAAATAGATGAACTTCCGAGTACTACCGTCCATCGCAACCAGGTCTGGCGAGAGGCGGAGCTCAAGGCTACGCATGCTGGCGTAGTAGCGGGGGATGGAGACTGGAATGAGCCCGCGATGAGCGTGATCAGACCTTACAAAAGACTCAAGGACCCTGTTGCAGTGGAGCCGCCTTGATGCCTGCTTCATTCGCTGGAACTCGGCACGTGCGTCCACCAAAGCGGTAGTACCGGTCTCCAAGAACGACTTGATGCCCTTAAGTGGCGGGCCGTAGTAGGGTTGCATGAAAACCTGAGGTGCTTGGCGAGGGAATTTCTGGCCGTGAAGCAGCTTCTGCTGTTCAACACCACGAAGCCGCGTAAAGCTGGCGAGACTTCGGACAGAGAGTCGCGGGAATGACTCTACGGATTTCAGGATGGCGCTCATTGTGAGGTACGTCCTCGAAAGCAAAGGTCGAACTAGCTCGAAGTGCATGACGCACATGCGAGCTAGATGCGGATGTGGAGCGGCTGAACCACTTCTGCGGTTGCTTCCATGTCAATGACCGCTTCACATCTGGATGCCCGTTAAGAAAAATGGGCTTTACCAGTGATTTCACTTGGACCTACAATTGCGCGTCCGCCAAGACACGAATTTGTAGGAATCAAGCGAAGCGTCTGTTGCTGGAAGCTTTTTGGTCGCTTGCCCTCCCTTTCGTTGTAGTTTTGAAAAACGTCTCGCCTCGGCGAGACGTTTTTTTTGGCCGAAACCAAAGCAAAGGGGCGCGATAAGCGCGCCCCTTTGTTCGATCAGAAGTTCATGTCGAAGGCGACTTCGCCCTGCACGCCGACCTGGTAGGCCGAGGCGCGGCGCTCGAAGAAGTTGGTCAGTTCCTGCACGTCCTGCAGTTCCATGAAGCTCAGCGGGTTGCGCACGTTGTACTTGCGCTCCATGCCCAGGCGATGGAAATGGTTGTCGGCGCAGTGCTGCAGGTACTGGCGCATGTCGCGGGTGGAGATGCCCGCCACGCCACCGGACAGCACGTCCTCGGCGAACTGCACTTCGCACTCGATGGCTTCGGCCAGCATTTCGTAGACGTCCTGCTTCATCTTGTCGTCGAACAGGTCCGGCTCTTCCTCGCGGATCACATCCACGCATTCGAAGGCGAAGTCCATGTGCGCGCTCTCGTCGCGGAACACCCAGTTGGTGCCCGAGGCCAAGCCGTTGAGCAGGCCGCGCGAGCGGAAGTAGTACACGTAGGCGAAGGCGGCAAAGAAGAACAGGCCTTCGATGCACGCGGCGAAGCAGATCTGGTTGAGCAGGAACTGGCGACGCTCTTCGCGGGTCTCGATGCGCTTCAGGTTCTGGATCGAGTCGATCCACTTGAAGCAGAAATCGGCCTTCTTCTTGATCGAGTCGATGTTCTCCACCGCGTCGAAGGCTTTGGCGCGCTCATCCGGATCCGGCAGGTAGTTGTCCAGCAGGGTCAGGTAGAACTGCACGTGCAGCGCTTCTTCATACAGCTGGCGCGACAGGTACATGCGCGCTTCGGGCGCATTGAGGTGCTGGTACAGGTTCAGCACCAGGTTGTTGGACACGATCGAATCGCCGGTGGCGAAGAACGCGACCAGGCGGTGGATCAGGTGGCGCTCGCCCGGCGACATCTTGCTGTGCAGGTCGCTGATGTCGATCTGGAAGTTGATCTCTTCCACCGTCCAGGTGTTCTTGATCGCGTTCCGGTACATGTCATAGAACTGCGGGTAGCGCATCGGGCGCAGGGTCAGTTCAAAACCGGGATCGAGCAGCATCTGCTTGGGCTTGTCGGCCATGGGTGTTTCCTTGAATTCCTGGGTGAGCCGCCGGGCATGGCCCGGCGCTACCGTGGGTGTTTCCGCAGCGGAGCAGGCGTGTCGACCAACGGTCGGCACCCACCGCGCGGTGTTACTGGCAGGCCTCGCAGGCTTCCGGGTTCTCCAGCGAGCAGGCGATGGCCTCTTCCGGGCTGAACACCTTTTCCGGCGCTGCGGTGGCAGTGTGGCTGACCGTGGTCTTGGCGATCTTGGTAGCCGGGCGCGAACGCAGGTAGTAGGTGGTCTTGATGCCCTGCTTCCAGGCGTACATGTACATGGAGGACATCGCGCCGATGTTCGGGCTTTCCATGAACAGATTGAGCGAGGCGGACTGGTCGATGAAGGCGCCACGGTCGGCAGCCATGTCGATCAGCGAACGCATCGGCAGTTCCCACGCGGTGCGGTAGACGTGGCGCAGCGTTTCCGGAATCTGCGTGATGCCCTGGATCGAGCCTTCGGCCAGCTTGATGGCGTCGCGCATTTCCGGGGTCCAGTGGCCCAGCTTCTTCAGCTCGTTCACCAGGTAGCGGTTGACCTGCAGGAAGTCACCGGACAGGGTTTCGCGCTTGAACAGGTTGGACACCTGCGGTTCGACGCACTCGTAGCAGCCGGCAATCGAGGCGATGGTCGCGGTCGGGGCAATGGCGATCATCAGCGAGTTGCGCAGGCCGTGTTCCTTGATGCGCCCGCGCAGGGTGTCCCAACGCTCGGCATCTTCGGGCACCACGTTCCAGGCATCGAACTGCAGCTCGCCGCTGGCCGCACGGGTGTCGGCGAAGGACGGGTGCTTGCCGCGTTCCTGGGCCAGTTCGACCGAGGTTTCCAGCGCGTGGAAGTAGATGGTCTCGGCGATCTTCTTCGACAGCGCGCGTGCTTCGGCGCCATCGAACGGCAGGCGCTTGCGGAAGAACACGTCCTGCAGGCCCATGCAGCCCAGGCCGACCGGACGCCAGCGCAGGTTGCCGCGGCGCGCCGATTCGATCGGGTAGAAGTTCAGGTCGATGACGCGGTCGAGCTGGCGCACGGCCAGGCGCACGGTGTCGGCCAGCTTGTCGAAATCGAACTCGCCGTTGCCGTCGAAGTGGTTGCCCAAGTTGATCGAACCCAGGTTGCACACTGCGGTCTCTTCGGCCGAGGTGACTTCCAGGATTTCGGTGCACAGGTTGGACAGGTGGATGACGTTGCCGGCGCGCAGGGTCTGGTTGCTGGCGCGGTTGCACTTGTCCTTGAAGGTCATCCAGCCGTTGCCGGTCTCGGCCAGGGTACGCATCATCCGCGAGTACAGCTTGCGCGCGGAGATGGTGCGGTTGGCCTTGCCCTGTGCTTCGGCCTGCAGGTAGGCGGCCTCGAAGGCTTCGCCGAACAGGTCGGTGAACTCCGGCACGACGCGCGGATCGAACAGCGACCATTCCTGGTCGGCCTCGACGCGCTTCATGAACAGGTCCGGGATCCAGTTGGCCAGGTTCAGGTTGTGCGCACGGCGCGATTCGTCGCCGGTGTTGTCACGCAGCTCGAGGAAATCCTCGATGTCGGCGTGCCAGGTTTCCAGGTACACACAGGCTGCGCCCTTGCGCTTGCCGCCCTGGTTCACCGCGGCCACGGACGAATCCATGGTCTTCAGCCACGGCACGATGCCGTTGGAGTGGCCGTTGGTGGACTTGATGAGCGAACCACGCGAACGCACGCGGGTGTAGCTGACGCCGATGCCGCCGGAGAACTTCGACAGCTGGGCGATGTCGCCGTACTTGGAGTAGATCGATTCCAGCGAGTCCTGTGGCGAATCCAGCAGGAAGCACGAGGACAGCTGCTCGTGGGTGGTGCCGGAGTTGAACAGGGTCGGGCTGGACGGCAGGTAGTCCAGGTTGCCCATGCGCTTGTACAGCGCCAGGGCCTCGGGCACGTCTTCGCTCAGCGCGCTGGCGATGCGCAGGAAGAACTGCTGCGGGGTCTCGATCACCTTGCGGGTGTGCGGGTGGCGCAGCAGGTAGCGGTCGTACAGGGTACGCAGGCCGAAGTAATCGAAGTTCAGGTCCAGCGAGATGTCGATGGCATCGTTGAGCTTGCGTGCGTTGGTCTGCACGAAGTTCAGCAGGCGGTCGTTGATCAGGCCGACTTCGTGGCCACGGCTGACCGACTGCGAGAAGGCGTAGATTTCCTGGCCCGACACTTCCTTGGCGATGTAGTTGGCCAACAGGCGCGCCGCAAGGCGGCCGTACTCGGGCTCTTCACCGATCAGCAGGGCGGCGGTGCGGATGGACAGTTCGTCCAGCTCGCGGGTGGTGGCGCCGTTGTACAGGCCGGAGATGGTACGGGTGGCCACACGCATCGGATCGACGGCGTGCAGGCCTTCGGAGGAACGCTGCACCGCGCGCACGATCTTGTTCAGATCCACCAGCTCGGTCGTGCCGTTGCGCTTGGTCACGCTCATCGCGTTGGCCGTCGGCGGCGACGTCAGCAGGAACTCGCTTTCCTTTTCGATGGTGGCGCTGGATTCGGTGGTCACGGCGTGTGTCCTCTTGGCGTGATTGGGGGTGCTGTATGCATCAGGGTTGCTCGACCCGGGACATGACAGCCCAGGGTGGCAGGACGGCGTCGCAGGAGGTGAGACCCTGCGCCTTCCGCTGCCGGTTGGCGATCGCTGGCGGGTACCGCGGTAGAGCCCCGTTGCGGACCCCAGGCGATGGGGTCGTTGCGACCGACGGCCACAAGATAGTGGGGGTGGTGGGGGCCGTCAACGCCAAATGTAGTGAAATCTGGTAATCCCTTGCGGCGCAAGGATCATGCCGTCGGCGCCGCGTCTGGACGCTTTGGACCTGCCGGAACGGGCTGCGCAGTCAAGCCCGGAAGGCGTCACATCGGCGGTACAACGTGCTGCGGAAACGGAACAATGACAGCTTCACATGACAGTGATGAAGCTGGCTAGGGACAACCCTGTGGATAGGTGGTGGGCAGCCGGTGGGAAAGCCGGTATGGCAGAGCGATGGCTATCGGGCAGTGACTTCCGGCCGGTGACGGCACCGTGCGGGCGCGGGATGCTGGGGGCCTGCACTGACCGGAAAGGATTCCACCATGCGCCTGCCCCTGCCCGCCCTGGCCCTGCTGGCCTGCCTGGCCACCGCCCCGGTGCTGGCCGGCGACGCCCCGAAGCTTCGCTCGGACCAGTGCGGCATGCGCACCGACTACGACGTGCTGGTGGACAGCGGCGGCATCTGGCTGCGGCATGGCCCGCAGGCGCCGCACGAGGTAGTGTTCCACGATGGCGTGCTGAGCCTGGACGACACGGTCGTGCCGGTCAGCGAGGCCGACGCCGCCCGCCTGCGGCAGATGGAGGCCGGGGCGCGGCAGCTGATGCCGGCGGCCACGGCGCTGGCCCATGAAGTGAGTGGACTGAGCTTCGACGTGCTCGACGGGGTCTATGAGAGCCTCACCGGCACCGCCAACAGCCGCAAGGTCCGGCGCCTGCGCCGGCAGGCCGATGACTGGATCGGCGGCACGCTGGGCAAGGGCTACTGGGAACAGGCGGTGTTCGGGCCGGGCTTCGAGGCCAAGGTGCAGCACATGGCCGAGTCGCTGTCCGCTTCCATCGCCCGCAGCATGCTGTGGCAGATGGTCACCGGCCGCAGCGACGCGATGGAGGCGCGCGGCGACCGCCTGGACGCGCAGATGGAGCAGCAACTGGAAGGCCGCGCCGAGCGCATCGAGGCCCGCGCGCAGGCGCTGTGCCCGCTGGTGGCCGCCGTAGCCGAGGCCCACGACGCGCTGGAGGTGCGCTACCAAGGGCAGCCGCTGCGGCTGATCCAGCGCAGTGAAGGCGTGCAGGTGGCGGCCAGCGTGCGCGAGCAGCCGCAGGGCGATGCGGTGGCGCCGAGCCGATAAGCCCGCAGTGCTGTTGTAGAGCCGAGCCCGCGCCCGGCTGCCTTTCGGCGCTTCATTCAGAAACAGCCGAGCATCGGCTCGGCTCTACAACCCGCGGCCCCCTCACGCCCGGTGCGGGGTGCCCAGGTACTCGGCGCTCTGCATTTCGATCAGGCGCGAGGCGGTGCGCTCGAAGGCGTCTCTTACTTCAAGAAGATTCCTGGATCCCTATAGGCGAGCGGACTACTCCTCGGTCAGCCCCAGCGCTTCGCCCAGACTTTCCACAAAGCCTGCCTGCTCATCTGAATAGTCCATTGCGATGCTTCTGAACTGCGAGCACAACGATGATTGGGACTCCAGGTCCATCATCTGCAGTGTCGAAGCCAGTTGTTCGAGCCGCTGGATTGCAGCGTCAGGATCCAATACATCATCCGCCGAAAACTCGAGGAATACGGCGAGGTCAACGAGGGCTCGCGCAACGTGCTTGTCGATTTCCTGGCTCATGAATCACCTCTACCGGAATATTTGAAACAGCCGAGCATGGGCTCGGCTCTACAACCAGCGGCCCCCTCACGCCCGGTGCGGGGTGCCCAGGTACTCGGCGCTCTGCATTTCAATCAGGCGCGAGGCGGTGCGCTCGAAGGCGCCCTGCAGGCGCTCGCCGGCATACAGCTCCACCGGCGAGGTGCTGGCGGTGCACACCAGGTTGACGTGGCGGTCGTACAGCTCGTCGATCAGGTTCACGAAGCGGCGCGCGGCATCTTCGTTCAGGCGGTCGAAGGCGGGAATGCCGCCCAGCAGCACCGTGTTGAACTCGTGCGCGATCTCGATGTAATCCGACGGGCCGCGCGGGCCTTCGCAGAGCGCGGCGAAATCGAACCAGGCGATGCTCTTGCCGCGGCCCCGCACCGGAATCTTGCGGCCCTCGATCTCGATGTTGCCGGCCTTGGCCGGCTGCCCACCGCTCAGTTCGCCCCAGCGGCTGGCCAGCCAGTCGTCGCTGTCGGCGGCCAGCGGCGCGCGGTACACCGGCGAACGGGTCAGCGCGCGCATGCGGTAATCCTCGGTGCCCTCGGCGTACAGCTCCACGCAGAAGCGCTGCAGCAGGCCGATGGCCGGCATGAAGCTCTCGCGCTGCAGGCCGTTCAGGTACAGGTTTTCCACGGCCGTATTGGAGGTGGTCACCAGGGTCACGCCCTCGGCGAACAGGCGCTCGAGCAGGCGCGCCAGCAGCATCGCATCGCCGATGTCGGTGACGAAGAACTCGTCCAGCACCAGCACGCGCAGGTTGCTGCGCCATTCCTGGGCGATCTTCGCCAGCGGGTCGCTCTGCCCCTGGTGCTCGCGCAGGCGCTCGTGCACGCTGCGCATGAAGCGGTGGAAATGCGTGCGGTACTTCTGCTTGATCGGCAGGCCGTCGTAGAACAGGTCCACCAGGAAGGTCTTGCCGCGGCCGACACCGCCCCAGAAGTACAGGCCCTTGACCGGCTCGGGCTTCTTCCAGAACGAGGACAGGCGGTCCAGCCAGCCGTCCTCGGCGCTGTCGACCAGGCCCAGGTGGATGCGGTCCAGCTCGGCCAGGGCCGCGTGCTGGGCCGGGTCGTCCTGCCAGTCGCCGCTGGCAACCCCGGCCGCGTACCGCTGCGACGGGGTCAACGCCTGCTCGCTCATGCCGCCGCGCCCAGCCAGTGCTTGACGCCGTGGGTGAGCGCGCCGCGCAGGTCGATCAGCTTGCGGTGGAAGAAGTGGCTGGTTTCGGGCATGCGCACCAGCTCATGCGGGAAATCGAGCGTGTCCAGCCACTGGTAGACGGCCTGCGGGTCGACGATCTCGTCCTGCTCGCCCTGGATGACCAGCCAGCGGGCCGGCGGCTGCACGCCGCTGAAATCCCAGCGGCCGGCCGGCGGCGCGATCGAGATCAGCGCTTCCGGCTGCAGCTCGCCTGCGGCCTTCAGCGAAACGAAGGAGCCGAAGCTGAAACCGGCCAGCCACAGGCGGTCATCCGGGCGCTGGCTGCGCACCCAGGCGGTGACCGCCTTGAGGTCGTCCTGTTCGCCCACGCCGTGGTCGAAGCTGCCGGCCGAGCCGCCGACGCTGCGGAAGTTGAAGCGCACCGTGGCGATGCCCAGCTCGCGCAGGGTGGTGGCGGTCATGGTGACCACCTTGTTGTGCAGGGTGCCGCCTTCGGTGGACAGCGGGTGGCAGATGACGGCCACGATCGGCTGCACCGGCACATCGGCCTTGGGCAGGTCGACGACCACTTCCAGCGGGCCGGCCGGGCCGTCCAGTACGAGGCAGGCGGTTTCGCCGGGGGCGACGGGGAACGAGGGCTTGTGCATGGCACCATGATACCGCCCCCCGCCCCTGCCCTGTGCCCGCCCCATGCTCTACCTGTCCCTGGCCGTGATCTGCAGTGTGCTGGTTTCGGTGTTGTTGAAGCTGGCCAACCGCCGTGCGCTGGACGTGCCGCAGATGGTGACCTGGAACTATCTGGTGGCCGCCACCCTGACCGCCGTGGTGCTGCAGCCGCCGCTGGACGCGCTGCGCGCGCCACATGCGCCGTGGCTGTCACTGCTGGCGCTGGCGGTGGTGCTGCCGTCGATCTTCCTGGTGCTGGGCCGCGCAGTGGCCGTGGCTGGCATCGTCCGCAGCGACGTGGCCCAGCGCCTGTCGCTGCTGCTGTCACTGGCCGCGGCCTTCCTGTTCTTCGGCCAGACCGCCACGCCGTGGAAGCTGGCCGGGCTGGGCCTGGGCCTGCTGGCGATGGTGGCCATCAGCCTGCGCCCGCGCGGCCCGGCGGTCGCTGCTTCGGCCGGTGGCTGGGGCTGGCTGCTGGGCGTGTGGGGCGGCTTTGCCGTGGTGGACGTGCTGCTGAAACAGGTGGCGCTGTCGGGCACGCCGTCGATGGCGGCGGTGCTGGCCAGCTTCAGCGTGGCCTTCGTGCTGATGCTGGCGCTGCAGCTGTGGCGGCATGCCAGCAGTCGCAGCCGGCTGGCCTGGCGCAACCTGGGGGCCGGCGCGCTGCTGGGCCTGCTCAACGGCGGCAACATTCTTTTCTATGTGCACGCGCACCAGTCGATGCCGGACAGCCCGGCCACCGTATTCGCCGGCATGAACATCGGCGTGGTGGTGCTGGGCGCGCTGGTGGGCGTGTTCGCCTTCGGCGAGGCCACCACGAAGTGGAACCGCGCCGGCCTGGCGCTGGCGGTGCTGGCGATCGGCTTGATCGCCTGGGGGTGAAAGACCGCCGGGCATGGCCCGGCGCTACCCATCCAACGAACGCACGTACACCGGTAGCGGCGGGCCCAGCGCGGCGGGGGGGGGATTAACAAAAACCACCACCCCCCGGGTCGGGTCGGGGCCGCGCCCCCGGCCCGGCCCGTGGCGGCGCCGGGAGCCCCCGGCGGGCAGCGCG
>NZ_JBXFWG010000010.1:0-103889 GCF_056854535.1 Stenotrophomonas sp. STEN054
TGTCGAAGGCGGGGCACTGTGGGTTTGCGGGGTGTGAGCCGCATGGATGCGGCGACCAAGGCTACATGGACGTACTTGCGCCGTCCCCGCAAACCCACAGTGCCCCGCCATCCCACGGAATGCCGCTCCGGCTTTTGGAGTTGCCGTTGCCTTGAGCAGGTGCAGGGCTGCAAGCCCTGCCGAACCACCCTCCCCTTTGCGCATGTAAACGATTCCAGCGCATTTCAGCGAATCATCATTCGGTAGACACGTCACTGCAATATTGCGCAGCAGCATGCGCAACCCCTCGAGCCATGCTAAAAATCGCCCCGCCATCGCTTAGATCGATCCAAGCGAATCCAGGGATGGCCCGGCGTTGGGGACCGGAACCACACGTACCCGAGCACCAGCGCGTTGCCCCAGGCAGCCGCGCGGCTTAGCAAAAATCGGCACCACAAATTAGATCGATTCAAGTTCCGCGTCAGTCACCGGATCAATCCAGGAGAGAGGGAGAGATGGCAATGAAGCATTCAACTCGTAAGCACGGTCGCGACACCTTGTCGCTCGCCGTCGCGCTGGCACTGGCCGCAGCCGTCGCGCCGACCGGCGCCGCTGCCCAGCAGGCCGCCGCGCAGCCGACCACCGGCGGTACCGATGCCACCACCCTGGACAGCGTCCAGGTCACCGGCTACCGCTACGCGATCGAAAAGAGCCTGCAGCAGAAGCGCGACGCCAACGCCGTGGTCGAAGTGATCACCGCCGAGGATGTCGGCAAGTTCCCCGACAAGAACGTCGCCGACTCGCTGCAGCGCGTGCCCGGCGTGGTCATCACCCGCGATGGCGGCGAAGGCAAGAGCGTCAGCGTGCGCGGCCTCGATCCGGACCTGACCCTGACCCAGTTGAACGGCAACTACATCGCCACCTCCGAAACCAATGACGAGGCCAGCCGTTCGTTCAACTACACCCTGCTGCCGTCGAACATGCTGTCCAGCGCCGAGCTGTTCAAGTCGCCGGAAGCACGCATCGACGAAGGTGGCATCGGCGGCACGGTGATCCTGCACACCCGCCGTCCGCTGGAGATGGAATCCAACTCCGGCTACGTGACCCTGGAAGGCGTGTCTTCCGACACCCACCAGGACGTCGACCCGCAGGCGTCGGCGCTGTACTCGTGGCACAGCAAGGACGAGCGCTTCGGCGTGCTGGTCGGCGTGACCCAGCAGAAGCGCACGAGCCGCACCATGGAAGTGAGCACCGAAAACTACCAGTGGTACGGCACCGACGTCGACGCCCGTGATGTCAACGGCAACGCCCTCACCCAGGGCGGCATCAACTACTGGTGGGGCAACTCCGGCTTCAACGACCAGTTCGGGCACAACTACAGCGACTTCTTCATGCCCACCTCGGTGAATTTCGCCGTGAAGGAAGAGGAGCGCGAGCGCAAGGGCGGCCAGCTGACGTTCCAGTTCAAGCCGGTCGACAACCTGACCCTGACCGCCAACTACTTCCGCTTCGAGCTGGACGGCAACTATGTGCAGAACATGCTCAAGGTGCCCGAGTGGAACATGGCGCGCTACAACGGCGACGGCAACTGGGCTGGCGGCCGCCTGCTCAACGGCCTGACCTTCGACCCCAGCGGCACCGTGGTGACCGGCGCGCAGTTCGAGAAACTGCCGGGCAAGGCCTATTACTGCAGTGAAGACGAAGCCGCGGCCGCCGGCCTGGCCCCGGGTGGCTGGGGTCCGGATGACTGCACCATTCCGACCCCGCAGCTGACCGGCAGCTACAGCCGTGAAAAGGCGCTGTCGCAGACCGCCGACCTGACCATCGACTGGGACATCAGCCCGCTGTGGAAGGCCTCCTTCAGCGGCGGCCGCACCTGGTCCGAAGGCGGCCCGTCGATGAACTTCCGCATGTCGGCCAAGCCGCGTCGCCGCGTCAATGGCGTGTGGGAATCCGGCAACCAGTACACCGCGTGGCACCTGACCGGCACCCCGACGCTGACCGTCTCGCCGAACCTGCAGGAGGTGCTGATGAATGGCATCGCCGAGGTCGACACCGGCTCCACCGATTCCTCGTGGATGCAGACCGAGGTCAAGCAGAACCACTTCCAGGCCGACGTCACCAAGATGTTCGAAAGCGGCTGGCTGGATTCGATCCAGTTCGGCGCCAAGTACCGTGACGGCAAGGTCCACCGCAACACCGGCAACACCTACTGGGTGTGCCAGGGCGCCGATCCGGCTGACTACGACAGCCGTTACCAGGCAGGCTGCGACAACACGGCCGGTATCGCCCAGCCGGGCTTCTTCCTGTCCAACCCGATCACCGGCATCGCCGGCGGCTTCAATGCCAATGTGTTCCCGGGTATCAACTACCCGGCCTACATCGATTACCTGAACAGCACCTACGGCCAGTCGCACAACCGCGTCGAAGACGACTTCGTCTACAACGTCAACGAGAAGATCTACTCGGGCTACTTCCAGGCCAACTTCCGTACCGAGCGCCTGCGCGGCAACGTCGGCGTGCGTGTGGTGCGCACCGAGCAGTTCGCCCAGTCCAGCGATTCGATCGAACGCTTCAACGACTACTTCCTGGACAACGCCTCCGGCGCTCCGATGTCCTGCGATGATCCGGCGGCAGCGGCCTACCCGACCTACGGCTGCGAAAGCGGCTTCGTGCGCCTGCCCGACAACCTGGCCCGCGAGAAGACATACGAGCTGATCGGTTCGGACCGTACCTACACCGACGTGCTGCCGAGCTTCAACATCGCCTGGGACATCACCGACACGCTGGTCCTGCGTGGCGCGGCATCGAAGGTAGTGGCTCGCCCGAGCTACACCAGCATCGCCGCACCCGGCAGCCTGAGCTACTACAGCCCCGAGTACGTCAACGACCGCCGCGTGGCGGGTGGTGCACCGACCGAAGGCTGGGCCGGCAAGGGCAGCAACAAGAACCTGGAAGCCTTTGAAGCCACCCAGTACGACCTCGGCGTAGAGTGGTACTTCATGCCGGGCGCGGTTGCGGGCGTCGGCGTGTTCCGCAAGGACATCAGCAACTTCACCGTGCCGATCGTGCGTGACGTGCAGATGGAAGTCGGCGGCGAGATGGTGACGGTGCAGGACTACAGCACCCAGGCCAATGGCCGTGACGCGGTGTCGCAGGGCGTGGAAGTCTACGGCCAGTACACCTTCGACTTCGGCCTGGGCGTGCAGGCCAACTACACCTACAACGACACCAACCTGGCCTCGATCGAGCTCAACGGCGAAAATCTCGGCGCCTCGCCGCTGGTAGGCAGCGCAAAGAACCAGGCCAACCTGACGGTGTTCTACGAAACCGACCGGTTCCTGGCCCGTGCCTCGTACAACCGTCGTGGTGAAGTGGTCGGCGGCCTGGTCAACGGCATGACCCAGTACACCGAACCGTACGACCAGCTGGATCTGAACGTGGCGTACAACTTCACCGAAGCGCTGACCTTCACCGCCTCCGTGCTCAACGCCACCAAGTCCGAACAGCGCATCTACCTGGGCAACGACACCCAGTCGCGCCTGATCTCGAACCTGTACTCGGGCCGCCAGATCTACTTCGGCGCGACCTACAAGTTCTAAGCCGGCGCGGGGGTCGGAGCCCTTCTGCGAAGGGATCCGACCCCGTACCACGGTCCTCCACGGCAGCCACGCTTTTACAGGTGGCTGCCGTTTTTTTGCCACCGGCAGCGCCGGGCCATGCCCGGCGCTATCGATGGACGTTGTTCCGCGCAAAGAGCAGCCGAGCGTGGGCTCGGCTCTACACGAGGCGGCCGCTGCACTCAGAACGTGAATACATACTCCAGCGCGAACTCACGCCCCACCGCACCCAGCAGGCGGGTTGGCGCGAAGTCGTAGTCCACCTTGTACGGATCCTTGTGGTTCCAGCTGGCGGCATTGAAGGCGTTGTTGACGTACGCGTTGATCTTCATGTGCTCGGTCACCTGGTAACCCAGATTGAAGTTCCAGGTGATGAACGGTCCCACCCGCCCGTAGTAGCGCGAGGTCTGCTGGCCTGCATTGGGATTGGGGTTGGCCGAGCCGTCGGGCCGGGTCAACGGCTCCAGGCAGTTCAACGCCGGGCTGTCGCTCGGCACATAGCCATCGGCGAACGGCAGGCAGCCACCGGGATTGTCCAGGCGGTCGGTGCCCCAGTGGTAACGCACGCCCGGCACCGAACCCACACGGTCTGCGTAGACATTGGCGTTCCAGTTGCCATGCTGCCAACCCAGGCTGGCGCGCAGCTTGCTGCGCAGGTCGCGGTCGCGACGCTCGGGATTGGGATCGTTGGCGTAACGCTGCTCCTTGGTCGAGAGCTGGTTGGTGTAGTTCACCCCAAGCTGGAAGCTCCCCCACGCGGCGGTTTCCAGCCGGTAGCGCGCGGTCAGGTCAATGCCTCGGACCTCACGGCTGGCCAGGTTGAAGGGCCCGCGCTCGATGGAAACCAGGCGCCCAGTGCTGTCGCGGTTCACTCGCGCAAGGATGCCGGCGCAGTACTCGCCACCGGCCGGGTTCGACCACGGCGTGCCGTCGATGTTCTTGCCGGTCAGGCAACCGGCCTCACTGGCCAGCACTTCGTCGGCGCCCACGTCGACAATCATGTCCTGCAGCTTGATCGCCCAGTAGTCGGCACTGACCGACAGGGTGGGCAACACGTCCCAGACAAAGCCGACGGTCCAGGAATCACCCGTTTCAGAACGCAGCAACGGTGTGCCGCGGCGGTTCACATCGAATGCGTACCAGACATCGGGATTGCCCGCGCCGCACTCATTGACCAGGTAGGCACCACTTTCAATACAGCGCAGGCGGTCGTAGGTCAGCACTTGCGAACTGCTGGGCTGACCCAGCAGATAGTGCATGTCCGGGGCATGGAAGCTGGTGGCGTAGGAGCCGCGTACCAGCAGCGACTCGAACGGCCGCCATTCCAGACCCGCATTCCAGGTGGTTTCCTTCTGGCTGCCGATGCCCAACGCGTCGGCGCTGTCGTCGGCCTTGTAGCTGCCATAGCGGTCGTAGCGCGCGGCGGCGGTGGCGATCAGGCTGTCGGCCAGTGGAATCTTGAACTCCACACCTGCCGAATAGCGCGTGCGCTCGCCACCGCCACGATCGACGTTCTGCAGGTCGAAGTCGATGCCAGCGCGTGGGTCGGGGCTGAGGTGATAACCCTGCCGCGCAACTTCCGCGACCGCCGCGAACGATACCGGTCCGGCCCAGGCCTGGAACAGTTCGCCGGTGATATCCGCCGAAGCCTGGTTGACCCAGGACGAGGCACGATTACGCGCCACCGTGCCCATTTGCCAATACTCGTCGGGGGTGATCGGGTTCCACCAGCGCGATTCATTCAAGGCATGGATCGCTTCTCCGTCCGCCGTCGTGCCCAGGCGTGGGCCGAGGAAAAAGTCGTACGACTTCTGCTCGTCCACCACGTTCTGCCGCTCTTCCACCCGGTAGTAGGAACGCCCCACCGAGGCGCTCCAGTCGAAGCGGTCAGCCAAACGACCGCGCAGGCCGGCGCTGGCATCCCAGGACAATTCGCGGTTGGTATTGCGCAGGGTGTCCAGGCCGCCAACTTCGTTGGGTGTGAACTGGCGCACGCCCAGAATCGGCCGATCACGGTTGGCATCCCAGTAGTAGCCGTTGGCATCATCGACAAGGGTGACGCTCGGTGGATTGGTGCCCCACAGCGCTTCGGAACGGTACACGGCCAGGTTGCTCCATGCCTGCAGGTCGTTGCCGAAATCAAACGTGGCATACAGGTTGCCAGAGAGATTCTCCGAGCCACCGGTCAGCAGCCAGTTGGCGTAGTCGGCGCTCATGCCGCACAGGCGCCCCGTGTTCGTCACGGTATTGGCGTTGTAGTTGTAGACCAGGCGATCGGCGGTGTAGTACTCGCCGTCGAACTTCTCGCAGGTGCCGGTGGGTGGCGCCAGGCGCTCGCCGGTGCTTGGATCGATCAGGGCCAGGCCTGCGGTGGGACGGAAGCCGAGCTTGCGCTGCTCCATGTTCCAGGACGGATACGGCGCATCGTCGGCATCGTCCATCTGCGGCCGGTCGCGGCCGAACAGCGGATCGCGCTTGGTGTACTGCAGCGCGTAGGTCACGCTCCAGTGGTCACCAGTCTTGCCGCCGGCCCAGGACAGATCCCAGGTGTCACGGCCGCCTTCGGTGGACGTACCGCCGCGCACGCGCACTTCATCACCGTCGTAGTGGTTCTTGAGGATGACGTTGACCACGCCGGCGATCGCATCCGAACCATAGATGGCCGAAGCGCCACCGGTCAGCACCTCGATGCGCTCCACCGCGGCAGCGGGAATGTTGCTGTAGTTGGAGAAATTGGTTTCGCCACCATAGGGCAGCGGATAGTCGGCCACGCGCCGACCGTTGACCAGCAGCAGGGTCCGGTTCGGGCCCATGCCGCGCAGGTTCAGGCCGCTGGCATTGGGCGTATGCGAGCCCCACTGCGACGCTGCTTCGACAGTGCCGGTCGCTTCGGTCAGCGTCTTCAACGCGTCGTAGACGGTGACGAAGCCTTCCTTCTGGATCTGCTGGGCGGAGATCACGTTGACCGGGGCGGGGCCTTCGACACTGGCGCGTTTGATGCGTGAGCCGGTGACGGTGACCGCGTCCAGATCCTTGGTGGCGGAATCACGGTCGGGCTCCTGTGCACTGGCCGCCAGCGGCAGCAGGGCCAGCAGCAGGGCCTGGGACAACAGATGACGACGGGTACGGACGAACTGAGCCATGGGCGGTTGCTCTTCGTTGGTGTGGGCGCGCGGATGCAATGAACAGCGGCACTACTGACGACAATCCAGGGCGCTTGCACCGATCCATACCGGATCCGCGCCCTCCCCTGTGGATCGATCCAAACTAAAGCATGGCTGAACAAGGCTTGGCATCCCGCGGCGCAGCAATGCGCGCCGCGCCGTCGTAAACAACCGCGTGTCTATCGAAGAATCAATGATTTGCGATGCACGGATGTGTGGTGACAGCAGAACGAGGTGGCACGATCACGACATGCGTGCGCGGAATGCTGTAGGGAGTGCGGCGGCATGCGACGTTGTAGAGCCGAGCCGATGCTCGGCTGCCGTTGCTTGCCGCAAAGAGCAGCCGAGCGTGGGCTCGACTCTACGCAAAAAGCGGGTCAGCGCGCGCCGTCCAGTGCCTTGCGCAATGCCGCCACGGTGGCGGTGCTGGTCTGGCTCCAGTCCGGGTCCAGGCCGCGCAGTGCCGGGTTCTGGAACTGCATGTCCGAACGGCGCAGGCCCTTCGCGGACGCGTGCAGTTCGACACAGCCGGTCTGGCGGGCGACGCCGGCGATGTTGGCCGGGCCCAGGCCGGCACCGGCCATCACGCTGATGCGCCCCGCCGCCTGGCTGACCAGCGCAGCCAGCACCTTGCTGCCGGCCTCCGCGCTGACCTGGCCGCCCGACGTCAGCACACGCTGGCAGCCGAGGCCGATCACCTGCTCCAGTGCCGCGGACAGATCGCGGGTTGCGTCGAACGCGCGATGGAAGGTGACCTGCAGCGGCCCTGCGGCCTGCACCAGCTCGCGGCACAGCGGCAGGTCGATGTCACCCTGCGCATCCAGCGCGCCCACCACCACGCCGTCGCAGCCCAGTGCACGGCACTGCGCGATGTCACGCAGCATCAGCTCGGTTTCCAGTGCGTCGTAGTGGAAATCGCCGGCACGCGGGCGCACCAGCACGAACAGCGGAATGGTCAGCCGCTCGCGGGCAATGGCGATGCTGGCGAAGGACGGCGTGGTCCCGCCCTCGGCGAGGTTGTCGAACAGTTCGATGCGGTCGGCACCACCGGCCTGCGCGGCAAGCGCCGAGGCCACCGAGTTGCTGGCGATCTCCAACCCCAGGCGCACGCTCACGCCTGGGTGCTCGTGTAGATCGAAGGCGAATCGCGCAGGTCGTCCTGGCGCTGCACATCGCACACCGCGTAGACGAAGCCGCGATGCAGCGCGTACGCACCGACCTCGCCCTGTTTGTTCATCGCCAGGAAGCAGACCTGTAGTGTCCTGCTTGCCTCGGGGCGCTTGCGCACTACCCGGTCGATGGCCTCTCGGCAGGCCTGGGCCGGCGTGCGCCCCTGGCGCATCAGCTCGACCACCAGGAACGAGGCCGCGTTGCGGATCATTTCCTCGCCCACGCCCGAGGCCGTGGCCGCGCCGACCTCGTTGTCCACGTACAGGCCGGCACCGATGATCGGGCTGTCGCCCACGCGGCCGCGCAGCTTCCAGGCCATGCCACTGGTGGTGCAGGCGCCGGCGAGGTTGCCCTTGGCGTCCAGTGCCAGCATGCCGATGGTGTCGTGGTTGTCGCTGTTGCCGGGGATGCCGCGGCGCTCGGCGTTGATCTGCGGCTGGTACTTCTCGGTCTTCAGCCACTCGCGCCAGGCCGCCTCGGCCTGCGGCGTCAGCAGGTGCTGGCGCTCGAAGCCCTGCTGCACCGCGAACTGCTGCGCGCCCTCGCCTACCAGCAGCACGTGCGGGCTGTTCTCCATCACTTTGCGGGCCACCGACACCGGGTGCAGGATGTCCACCAGTGCGGCAACCGCACCGCAGCGGCCATCGCCGTCCATGATGCTGGCATCCAGGCTCAGCACACCGTCGCGATCCGGGTTGCCGCAGTGGCCGACGGTGGGATTGCACAGCTCGCTCTCGGCCCAGCGCGCACCGGCTTCAACCGCATCCAGCGCGCTGCCACCGTTGGCCAGTACCTTCCATGCCGCCTGGTTGGCCGGCACGCCGAAATCCCAGGTTGAAACGACCTTTGCCCCGCCCTGCGCGCGCGCCTGCACGCCCGGCAATGCCGCCATGCCTGCGGCCAGTGCTCCGGCCTGAAGGAACTGCCTGCGATCCACCATGTCCGCCTCCGTCGTCCGTTCGGCCGTCGGCAGGCTGCCGGCAGCCCTTGCTGTGTTCTTAAGCCGGCGTGCGTGCCGCGTGCCAGACAGCCGCGCCGAGGACGCCCAGCTGGCCGTGTTCGACGCGCCACACCGGCACCTGGCGCAGCACGTCGGTCAGCACGCCCTTGTTGAGGAAGCGCTCGCGGAAGCGGCCATCGGCGAGGAAATCCTGCACGTGCGCGGAGATGCCACCGGCCAGATAGACCGAGCGCGCGCCCACGGCGATCGCCGCGTCGCCAGCCAGGCTGCCCAGCCACGCGCAGAACACCTGCAGGGTTTCCACCGCCAGCGGATCCTCGCCACTGCGCGCCGCGCCGATCAGCGCCTCGGTGCTGTGCCACTGCGGAGTCGCGCCGCGCAGCTCGCACAGGCACGGGTAAAGGTTCATCAGGCCACTGCCGGACAGCACGCGTTCGTTGTCCACGTGCGGCCAGCGCTGCAGCAGCTGGCCCAGCACCTGCAGCTCCAGCGCATTGCCTGCGCCCAGCGCGGCGTGGCCGAGTTCGCTGGCCAGCACAGGGCGGTCGCCATCGGCAAAGCGCAGCGCGGCGCCCAGGCCGGTGCCGGCGCCCAGCACCAGCGCCGGGAAGGCCTGCGCCGGATCGGCATCGCCGTTCAACGGCACCAGCGTGTCGGCCTGCAGGTAGGGAATGGCCAGCGCCACCGCTTCGAAATCGTTGATCAGCTGCAGTTCCTGCAGCCCGGACTGCGCGCGGGTGGTCGACAGCGAGACCGTCCACGGCAGGTTGGCGTTGATCAGCACATCGCCATCGAGCAGGCCGGCAATGGCCACCACGGCCGTGCTGACCGGCAGGCCGAGGCTGGCAGTGAAGTCGGCGAGGATCGCGGCCAGGCTCGGGTGATCGGCGCAGGCGTAGGTGCGGTAGCTGCCCAGTCGCGGGGTCTGCCCCGGCGTGGTCTCGGCCAGTGCCAGGCGGGCGAAGGTGCCGCCGACGTCGGCCACCACCAGGCTGCGCGGATCATGGCCGTGGGGGGCACCGCTGGCAGCGGAAGGGCTGGCCAGATCGGAAAGTACCGGGGACGCTGCTGCAACGTTCACACTGGCCTGCTTGAATCGATTGAATCGTGTCGATTCTCAGGCATTGAACGTGCTTTGCCAACGCTGCGGGACCGGGTGCAGCGAACCTGCACCCGGACCGGCCTGGATCAGGGCTGGGCCGTCTGCAGGCTGTAGCGGGTGGCGGCGGTGAACACCGCGCCATCGGGCTGGGTCGAGCGCACCTCGACCTTGTGGCTGCCCACCTCGAGGTTGGTCGGCAGCGCGCCACGCCACAGGTGCGGCGATGCGGTGGCTTCCGGCGAACGATCATAGCCGCGCAGGGCGTCGGCCGTGTCATCGGCCACGTTCTCCACCAGCAGGCGCGGGTCGGGCTGGCTGACCTGCTTCATCGGCTGCCAGGCACCGCCGTCGACACGGAACTCGACCACGCTGGTGTCCTCGCCCATGTACACGTTGGCGTACACGCCCCATGCCGGGTAGGCACCCTGGCGCAGCACCTTCGGCGCATGCAGACCGATCTGGTCACTGGCTGGGGCACCGGCCACGCGGTACTGCAGGCGGTAGCTGCCATTGCCGGCGACGTCCAGCACCGCGTAGCCCTTCGGCGTGCCATCGCTCATGGTGCTGTCCGGCACGCCCGCGGCATTCTTGACGCCCGACCAGAACGCGCCGCAGTTGGCACCGACGTTGTACTCGTGCAGCGGCTTCTCACCCTGCCAGCCCTCGGCCTTGCCGTGGTAGACGTGCTGCTGGGTGTGGCTGTGGCCGCTCAGCACCAGCACGTTGCGGAAATCCTTGAGCAGGTCGAACAGGCGCTGGCGGTCGGCGTGGCGGAAGGTCTCGCGACCCGGCGCGGCGTCGAACAGCGGGATGTGCATGCCCAGCACCAGCAGGCGGTCCTTGCGCAGGCCCTTCAGGTAGCCGGCCAGGAAGGCGAACTGGTCCTCGCGCAGGCCACCGACGTACTTCGGCCTGGCGTTGGGGTCATAGACCACGTCATCGAGGAAAACGAAGCTGGCACCGCCCTCTTCCACCGCGTAGGTGTCCGGGCCGTAGATGTTGCGCCAGCTGTCCAGCGAGTGATCATCGTTGGCGGCATCGACATCCAGGTCGTGGTTGCCTGGTACATGGAACCACGGCACGCCCAGTTCGGTGGTCACCTTGTTGATGGCCGGGTACAGGCCCAGGTCGTCGTTGACGATGTCGCCGAGGGTGGTGCCCAGGCGTGCCTTGGTCTGGCCCACCAGCGGCGCCACGATGGACTGCTGGTAGTAGCCGATGTCCTTCAGGGTGGCGGTCTGCGAATCGGTGAAGACCAGCATCTGGAAGCCGCGGCGGCTGTCATGGCGGTCGGACTGCAGGGCGAAATCCCAGCCACGGTCGGCCGCGGCGGTGGCGGCGATGCCGCCGTACTTCAGCGCCGGCGAACCGTTCGGGCGGTAGTGGCGCCAGAACGTCGGCAGGCCGTCGGCCGCCTTCGGGAAGCTGTAGGCATCGGGCTTGATGACGAACACGGTCTGCCCGTCGCGCACCGGCAGGCTGTAGCTGCCGTCAGCGGCGGTCTTGACGACGGCTTCGCCATTGGAGACCTGCACACCGGCCAGGCCCGGATCGGTCGCGCCGCGACCGGGCCTGCCGTCACGTTCGAGATAGACCTTGCCACTGACCACCGTGTCGGCGGCCCACGCCGGCGAAGTCAGCAACAGGCAGCACAGCCAGGCGGCGGGCAGTTTCATGGGGGCGGTCCGGGAAAAGAAGACGCCATATTGTAGGTGCGGACCGTTGGTCCGCACACCTTGTTCAACGATGGCGCATTTCCAGCACATCGCGGGCGTCCTGCAGCGAGAGCCCGCGCGCGCGCAACAGCACCAGCAGGTGGTACAGCAGGTCGGCCGATTCGCCCAGCAGGGCCTCGTCGTCCTGCGCCACCGCGGCCAGCGCGGTTTCCACACCCTCCTCGCCCACCTTCTGCGCAATACGGCGAACGCCACCTTCGAACAGCGAGGTGGTATAGCTGCCCGGCGGACGCTGCGCTTCGCGCACGGCCACCAGCTGGCCCAGACCACCGAGGAAGTCCTTCGGCGCGCCATCGAAGCAGCTTTCAGCACCGGTATGGCAGGTCGGGCCGGCCGGGCGTGCCAGCACCAGCACAGTGTCGGCATCGCAGTCCACACTGATCGACTGCACCGCCAGCACGTGGCCGGACTGCTCGCCCTTGGTCCACAGGCGCTGCTTGCTGCGGCTGTAGAAGGTCATGTGCCCGGTCACCTGGGTGATCTGCAGCGATTCGGCGTTGACGTAGCCCAGCATCAGCACCTGCAGGGTGTCGGCATCCTGCACCACCGCCGGCAGCAGGCCATCGCCCTTGGCCCAGTCCAGCGATTCCAGCGCCTGCGGCGACGGGCGTACTTCAATAGACATCTCGGACCTCGATCTGCTGTTCGCGCAGGTAGCGCTTCAAATCTGCAATGGCGATGGCACCGCTGTGGAACACGCTGGCAGCCAGCGCGCCGTCCACGTCGGCCTGGTCGAAGGCCTGTGCAAAATGCTCCATCGCACCGGCACCGCCAGACGCGATGAGTGGCACGTTGCACAGCGCACGGGCCTGGCGCAGCTGTTCCACATCGTAGCCACGGCGCACGCCATCGCTGTCCATGCAGTTCAGCACGATCTCACCAGCGCCGCGGCGCTGTGCCTCGACGATCCAGTCCAGCGTGCGCAGCGGCACGGCCTGGGTCTTGCTGGGGTCACCGGTGAAGCGGCGCACCCGCCACTGGCCATCGTCCTCGCGCACCGAATCGACGCCAACCACCACGCACTGCACGCCGAACTCCTCGGCCAGTTCGCTGATCAGTTCGGGACGGCCCAGCGCGGGCGAGTTGATCGACACCTTGTCCGCACCGGCAAACAGCACCCGCCGCGCGGTGTCCACGCTGTCGATGCCACCGGCCACGCAGAACGGGATGTCGATCAGGCGCGCGATGCGCTCGATCCAGGCCACGTCCACCGAGCGTGCCTCTGGGCTGGCGCCGATGTCATAGAACACCAGCTCGTCGGCGCCCTGGTCGCGGTAGCGCTGGGCCAGCTCGGCGATGTCGCCCATGTCGACGTGGTCGCGGAAGCGCACGCCCTTGACCACGCGGCCATCGCGCACGTCCAGGCAGGGAATGATACGCCGGCTCAACATGCCAGTGCCTCGCCCAAATCCATGCGCTGTTCCAGCAGCGCCTTGCCGAGGATGGCGCCGCCGCAGCCGGCGGCGCGTGCTTCGGCCACGTCGGCCACGTCGCGGATGCCACCGGACGCCTGCACCGCCACGCCCGGCAGCAGCGCCGACAGGTGGGTGTAGAGGCTGATGTTGGGGCCCGCCAGCATGCCGTCGCGGGCGATGTCGGTGCACAGCAGGTGGCGCATGCCGGCGCGCGCGTAGCGCTGGGCCAGGTCGTCCAGGGTCACCCCGGCATTCTCGGTCCAGCCGTGCACCGGCAGCTGCCACTGGCCCTGCGCGTCCTGGCGGGTATCGAGGGCAATGGTGATGCATTCGGCGCCGAACTCATCCAGCCAGCCCAGCACTTCGTCGGGGCGGCGCACGGCCAGCGAGCCGACCACCACGCGGTTGGCACCGGCATCGAGGATGCGCGCCACGTCATCACGGCCACGTACGCCGCCGCCTGTCTGCACCTGCAGCGAGGTGTTCTGGCGGATCGACGCCAGCAGCGGGGCCAGCGTGTAGCCGCCGGCGCGAGCAGCGTCCAGGTCGACCAGGTGCATCCACTGCGCGCCCTGCGCGGCAAACGCCTGCGCGCGCGGCAGCGGATCGTCGCCGTAGGAGGTTTCCTGCGCGTAGTCGCCCTGGCGCAGGCGCACCACGCGGCCTTCGCGGATATCCAGTGCGGGGTAGACGGTGAAACTCATGCAGCAGTGCCCTCAAGGAAATTGCGCAGCATCAGCGAACCGGTATCGCCGGAACGCTCGGGGTGGAACTGGGCGCCGAAATAGCGGCCCTGCTCGATCATGGCGGTGAACAGGCCGCCGTGGTCGCAGGCGGCGACGGTGTGGGCATTCAGCGGCGCGGCGTAGCTGTGCACGAAATAGGCGCTGGAACGGTCCGGCACGCCTTGCAGCAGCAGCGACGGGCGCAGCGCCAGCAATCGGTTCCAGCCCATGTGCGGCACGCGGATGCCACACGCCGGCACCAGCTTGCGCACCGTGCCGGGAATCAGGCCCAGCGCTTCCACCCCGGTTTCTTCGGAACGCTCGAACAGCAGCTGCATGCCCAGGCAGATGCCCATCAGCGGCACCTCCAGCCGGCGCAACGGTTCAACCAGGCCCTGCGCATGCAGGCGCTGCATGCCCGGTGCCGCGGCTCCGACGCCGGGCAGGATCACCCGCTGCGCGCCGACCAGGCCCTCGGCATCGCGCACCAGGCGCACGTTGGCGCCCAGCCGCTCCAGCGCGTAGCGCACCGAACCGAGGTTGGCACCGCCGGCATCGATCAGTGCAACCTCGCTCACAGCGCCCCCTTGGTGGTCGGCAGCGCGGTGCCCTGGCGGGCCAGCGCCGGGCGCAGTGCACGCGCCAGCGCCTTGAAACAGGCTTCCACCTTGTGGTGGTCGTTGTCGCCGCGCACCTGCAGGTTGAGGTTCAGGCCGCTGGCATCGCACAGCGAACGGAAGAAGTGCGGCACCAGTTCGGTCGGCATGTCGCCCACGCGCTCGCGCTTGAACTCGCCTTCAAACACGAAATACGGGCGCCCGCTGAAATCCAGCGCAGCGCTGGCAAGGGTCTCGTCCATCGGCAGGGTGAAGCCGTAGCGGCCGATGCCGCGCTTGTCACCCAGCGCATCGCGCAGCGCCTGGCCCAGGGCCAGCCCGGTGTCTTCGATGGTGTGGTGTTCGTCGATGTGCAGGTCACCTTCGGCCCGGATATCCAGGGCGAAGCCGCCGTGCTTGCCGATCTGCTCCAGCATGTGGTCGAAGAACGGCAGGCCGGTGGAAATGTGCGCGTCGCCGGCGCGATCCAGGTCCAGTTCGACGCGGATCTTCGTTTCCTTGGTGTTGCGCTGGACCACGGCGGTGCGCGGTGCATCGGCCAGGGCGTGGGCGATGCCCGCCCAGTCCCACTCGCCACCGAACTGTTCGGTCCGCAGCTGGAAGCCACGGATGTTGAGGTTGTCGGCGAACTGCAGGTCGGTGATGCGGTCACCGACCATGCCCGAACGCTTCCAGTCGATGCTGCGGTCCTGCAGGTAGGCGGTCATCAGGCCGATGCCCGGCTTGCGTGTGGGCGCGTTGTCCTGCGGCCAGCTGCAGTCCACCAGCACGTCACGGAAGCTGATGCCCTGGCTTTCGAAGATCTGCAGCATCAGGTCGTTGGGGCCATCGAAGCTGGCGCGCGGGTAGCTTTCGCTGCCCAGGCCGTCCTGGTTGGTGACGATGACGAACTGGTAGCCGGCGTCGCGCAGCTTCAGCAGCGCCGGGATCACCTGCGGCACGAAGCGCAGCTTCTCGTAGGCGTCGATCTGGAAGTCGGACGGCTCTTCGATGAGGGTGCCGTCGCGGTCGATGAACAGAATGGGGGTCATGCAGCAGCCCTCCGGGCCGACAGGGCCGCGAGCACGCGGTCGTTTTCTTCGGGGCTGCCGATGCTGATGCGCAGGGCATCGCTCAGCTGCGGTGCGGCGCGCTGGTCACGCACCACCACGCCGGCCGCCAGCAGCGTGTCGAACGCGGCCTGCGCATCGGCGAAGCGGACCAGCAGGTAATTGCCGGACGAGCGGTACACGCGGCGCACGCCGGGCAGGCCCGGCAACACGCCAAAAAGACGGTCGCGCTCGGCGACGACCGTGGCCACGCGCTCGGCGGTACGGGCCAACGCGGCCGGCTGCAGGGCCTGCACGGCCAGCTCGGCACAGGGCGTCGGCACCGGGTACGGCGCCTGGCAGCGACGCAGCACGGCGATCAGTTCCGGCGCGGCAATCAGGCTGCCGATGCGTGCCGCAGCCAGTGCATGCGCTTTCGACAGCGTGCGCAGCACGGCGACGTTGGCGTGCGCGGCCAGCAGCGTGGTCGCCGACGCACGCTGCGCGTACTCGACGTAGGCCTCGTCGACCACCACCAGGGCCTGCCCGCGCAGCGCGGTGGCCACGCGTTCGATATCGGCCAGGCTGATATCGCTGCCGGCGGGGTTGGACGGCGCACACAGGAACACCAGCTTGGCGCTCTGCGCCTGTGCCGTGCCGATGACCGCCTCGATGTCGGCGCGCAGGCCGTCGCCGCCCTCAACGAGCGGCACGTCGATCAAGGGCGCACCCTGCAGGCGCGCGCAGACTGCGTACATGCCGAACACCGGCGAGGTCACCAGCACACCGTCGCGGCCGGGCACGCACAGGGCGCGCACCAGCAGGTCGATGGCCTCGTCGCTGCCCCGCCCGACCAGCAGCTGCTGCGGCTGCACGCCATACAGCGCCGCCAGGCCTTCGCGCAGCGCCAGCGGCTGCGGCTCGGGGTAGCGTCGGCTGCTGCCGGCACTGTCGGCTGGATTGGACCAGGCCGATTCATTGGCGTTCAACCACACCTCGCCCTGCACGGCCGCACTACGCGCCGAGCTGTAGCCGGCGAAGGCCTGCAGGTCCGGGCGCACCAGCGCCAGCACGTCATCGATGGCGGCGCTCATGCGGCGGCCTCCATGCGCAGGGCCACGGCACGCTCGTGCGCATCCAGCCCTTCGGCGCTGGCGATGATGCGCGCGCAGCCACCGATCGCGGCCAGGCCGGCGGCGCTGGCGCTCTGCACGCTGATCAGGTTCTGGAAGCTGGCGACGCTGACGCCGCTGTAGGCGCGCGCGGCACCGGCGGTGGGCAGCACATGGTTGGTGCCGCTGCAGTAGTCGCCCAGTGCTTCGGGGGTGTAATCGCCGAGGAACACCGAGCCGGCGGCCTGCACCTGGTCCAGCCAGTCACGCGGTTCGCGCAGGGCGAGGATCAGGTGCTCGGGTGCGTAGCGGTTGCTGATCGCGAAGGCCTCCGCCAGCGTATCGACCTGGATCAGGCGCGAAGCCGACAGGGCCTGGCGTGCGATCTCCTGGCGCGGCAGCAGCGCTACCTGGCGCTCCACTTCCGCTTCGACCGCCGCCAGCATCGCCCCAGCGTCGGTCAGCAGAAGCACCTGCGAATCCGGGCCGTGCTCGGCCTGCGACAGCAGATCAGCGGCCACGAACGCCGGATTGGCGCCGGCATCGGCGATGACCAGCACTTCCGAAGGGCCGGCCGGCATGTCGATGGCGGCGGCGCCATCCTGTGCGACCTGCTGCTTGGCTTCGGTGACGAAGCTGTTGCCCGGCCCGAACAGCTTGTCGCAGGCCGGAACGCTGTCAGTTCCATAGGCCATCGCGGCGATGGCCTGGGCACCGCCCAGCTTGAACGCGCGCTGCACGCCGGTCAGGCGCGCGGCCACCAGCACCGCCGGATCGGCAGTGCCATCGGCGCGCGGCGGCGTGCACAGCACGACCTGCGGGCAACCGGCCAGCTGCGCCGGCACACCCAGCATCAGCGCGGTGGACGGCAGCGGTGCGCTGCCGGCCGGCACGTACAGGCCGACGCGGCCGATCGGCCGCAGCATGCGTTCGCAGACCACGCCGGGTGCGGTTTCCACCGCATAGCCCTTGCCCATGCCGGCTTCGTGGAAGCGCGTGATGCGCGCGGCGGCTTCGACCATGGCCTGGCGTAGTTCGGCAGGCACGGCGGCTTCGGCTGCAGCGAACTCGGCCTCGCTCACTTCAAACGATGCCAGTTCGACGCGATCAAAACGGGCGGTGATGGCGCGCAGCGCCTCGTCGCCCTGCGTCCGTACCTGCGCGATCAGCGCGGCCACGGCATCACGGGTCTGCTGCGCCACGGTCTGCACCGGGCGGGTCAGCGCCGCGCTGCGGGCGGCTTCATCGAGTTGTGACCAGATCAGACGATTCATGCCAGCGACCGCTCCACGCTCAGTACCATCAGGCCCTGTGCGCCGGCGCGCTCCAGTTCTTCCATGCGCTGCCAGGTCAGCGGACCCGGGCACATGGTCTGCAGGCGCAGTGCACCGCCATCTGCAGGCAAACGCACCAGCGGTTCGGCATCGGCCAGCAGCTGCGCCAGCACGTCCACGCGGTCCTCGCTCGCGCGGAACATCAGCAGCTTGCGATCCTGCTTCTGCACCACGCCGTCCAGGCGCCGCAGCAGCATGCTGCGCAGCCCGGCGCGGGCATCGTCCGGCACGCGGACCGCACCGGCCAGCACGGCTTCGCTGTCCAGCAGGTTGTGCACCGGGGTGAGCTGGTTGGCGCGCAGGGTGGCGCCGCTGGAGACCAGGTCGCAGATCAGTTCGGCGGTGCCCAGGCGCGGGGCGATCTCCACCGAGCCGGAAAGTTCGACCACCTGCGCATCCACGCCCTGCTCGGCCAGCCACTGCTTGAGGATGGCCGGGTAGCTGGTGGCGATGCGGGTGCCAGCCAACTGCGCCGGGCCTTCCCACTGCCATTCCTCGGGCACGGCCAGCATCAGACGGCACTGACCGAAGCCCAGCCCGCGCAGAGCCTGGTAGGCGTCGGGCAGGCCGATCTGGCGGCGTGCGGCGGCCTGTTCGTCCAGCTCGTTGCGGCCGACGATGCCGAGGTCGCAGACGCCGTCGGCGATGAGGCCGGGAATGTCGTCGTCGCGCACCAGCAGCAGGTCCACCGGCAGCGATTCGCCGTAGCAGAACAGCTTGTCGCGGCTTTCGCGCCAGCTCAGCCCGCAGGCGCTGAGCAGGTTGCGGGCGGGTTCGGCCAGACGGCCACTCTTCTGGATGGCGATACGCAGCCGGTCACGTGCCGGCGCTGCCTGGGTTGCACTCATGGGGGAGGTCTCTAAGTTCGGAACGGGGCGCGGATCAGCGCGAAGCGAGGCGGTCGACGGCGGCGGCATAGCCTCGATGGCCATGCTCGAGGGTGCGTGCCACCCGTCCGGTGGTGGTCACGCTGACGCCGGTGCGTTCGTGGATCTCGCGGTAAGGCACGCCCTGCTGCAGCAGGGGGACGACTTTCCAGCGGTCGGCCATGGCTTCGAGCTCGGCCGGGGTGCAGAGGTCGCGCAGGAAGGCGAGCACCTGGTCGGGTTCGCGCAGGGCGGCAAAGGCCTGGGCCAGGGAGTCGAGGTCGGCCTGGGGGTCTTTGGCGGCGATGTCGGGGCGGGCTTTCACGGGGTGGATTTCTTGCATCAATGTAATAGCGCGCTAGTACATTAGCGCATTCTTGCGCAACGCGTCAAATTTTGGGGATTGGGGGCGTGGCAGGGCTGCTGCCCTGCACCCGCCGACGGCAACGGCAAACGCCGGGTTACTGAGGGTTGGCGGGGTGGGCCCGGTGGCAGGGGTCGCGGTAAACCCGTCCATGGGAGCTTGGTCGCGGCATCCATGCCGCTCACACCCCTGCCACCGGACCCATCCCGCCCTCGACAGTGTCCTGCGGGCTGTTGGGACCTGCTTGTGTTGGTGGGTGCCGACCGTTGGTAGGCGCGGGGTCGGGTCCGTTTTCCGGTGGAAACGGCTCTGACCCCGGAGCGCGGTCCGGAAACGAAACGCCCACCGGGTGGTGGGCGTTTCGTTCAACCTCTGGGGGCTGCCTTGGGCAGTTACATCACCTTCGACTGTTCCAGCTCGACCTGCAGGGTGCTGGCCAGTTCGTCGCGGGAGACTTCGAACTGCTGCTCGCGCACCAGGTCCTTCACTGCGACGACGCCCCGGGCGAGCTCGTCCTCCCCCGCCAGCACCACGAAGCGAATGCCTGCCTTGGCGGCGTACTGGAACTGCTTGCCGATCTTCTTCGGCTCCATCTGCACTTCGGTGTTGATGCCACCGCTGCGCAGGCGGCGGGCGATGTCCAGCGACTGCGCCATGCCCTGCTCGTCCATCAGTGCCACCAGCGCCTGCACGCTGCTGGCTTCGATGCCGTCGATCAGGCCGGCTTCGCGCAGCTGCCAGAACAGGCGCGACAGGCCGATGGAGATACCCACGCCCGGCAGCTTGGACTTGCTGTAGTGGCTGGCCAGGTCTTCGTAACGGCCGCCCGAGCAGATCGAACCGATCTGCGGGTGGTCGGTCAGCGTGGTCTCATAGACGGTGCCGGTGTAGTAATCCAGGCCTCGGGCGATGGAGAAGTTCAGGCAGTAGGCGGTCTCCGGTACGCCCAGCGCCTGCACCAGCTGCAGCACTTCACGCAGCTCGGCCACGCCGTTGCGCAGGGTTTCCGACAAGGCGCCACCGGACTCAAGGGCGGCCAGCTGGGCCAGCGCGTCTTCATGGCCCTTCGAGCGCACGGCGACGAAGGCCAGGATCTTCTCGACCTGCTCGGCCGGGATGCCAAAGCCCTCGCCTACCAGCGTTTCGCGCACGTAATCGGCGCCGCGCTTGTCCAGCTTGTCCACTTCGCGCAGCACGGCCAGCTGGCGCTCGCCTTCGGCCACGCCCAGGCTTTCGAAGAAACCGCGCATCAGCTTGCGGTTGTTCAGCTGGATGCTGAAATCACCGATGCGCAGCTCGGAGAACACGGCGTGGATGACGGCCAGCACTTCGGCGTCATAGCGCACGCTCAGGCTGTCCTTGCCGATCACGTCGATGTCGCACTGGTAGAACTCGCGGAAGCGGCCACGCTGGGCACGCTCACCTCGGTACACGCGCTGCATCTGGTAGCGGCGGAACGGGAAGGTCAGCTCGTGCTCGTGCTCGGCCACGTAGCGGGCCAGCGGCACGGTCAGGTCGAAACGCAGTGCCATCTCCGGCAGCGAGCGGTCGCCCGATTCGGCGGCATTGGCCAGCGCGCCGGTGGACTGCACGAAGTACACCTGGCGCTCGGTCTCGCCACCGGACTTGGTCAGCAGGACGTCGGACAGCTCGAACACCGGCGTTTCCACCGGCAGGAACCCGAAGCGCTCGTAGTTGCGGCGGATGACGTCCAGCATGCGCTGGAACGCAATCTGCTCGCGCGGCAACAGTTCAAGGGTGCCGGGCGGGGTACGGGGCTTGATCACGGGCGGAACTCCTGCAGGAACGGGAACGTGGGAGGGGGCGACATTCTACCGCCCCGCATGGCTCAGCCGCCGATCAGGGGCCATAAGGCCGCATGAAGTATCATAAAGCCCTCCCCCGCCCGTGATACGCCTCCGCACCATGTCCCGGCCTTCAGGCGCTCCGTCCGCCGCCCACGACGACGCCGCGCCGTCCTGCACCACGCTGGACTGCCTGCACTGCTCGGTCCGCCACCTGGCGGTCTGCTCGGCGCTGTCGCCCGATGAAGTGCAGGCGCTCGAACAGGTGACCGTATCGCAGCAGGTGGGCCTGGGCAGCACCCTGGCCCGCACCGGCGAAGAGCGCCAGCATGTCTTTACATTGACTGCGGGTGCGTTGCGCTTGGTGCGCACGCTGGCCGACGGCCGTCGCCAGATCAACGGGTTCGTGCTGCCGGGTGATTACCTCGGCCTGAGTGGCAGCGACCACCACCGCCACGATATCGAAGCCATCGCTGACAGCCGCGTCTGCCGCGTAGCCCTGCCGCAGATGAAGGCGCTGCGTGGCCGCTTCCCGCACCTTGAACGCAAGCTGCTGCAGCGCGCCTGCCAGGAACTGGATGCCGCCCAGGACGCCGCGCTGGCGCTGGCCCGCCTGCAACCGGCCGAAAAGCTGGCTGACTTCCTGCTGCGCCTGGCCGCACGCGAGGCCAGGCTGGGCGGCGATGGCCTGCGCGTGTCGCTGCCGATGGGCCGCGGCGACATCGCCGATCACCTCGGCCTGACCATGGAAACCGTCAGCCGCACCTTCACCAAGCTGCGCCAGCAGGGCCTGATCGCCCTGCCCCATCTGAACGTGGTGGAGCTCCTCGACGAGGATGGGCTGCGCACGCTGGCCGGCGAAGGGCTGGCCTGACTCCGCTGCGCTCGCCGGGTATGACCCGGCGCTACCGTTTTGCCGCTGCACTGCCGGGCATGGCCCGGCGCTACCGACGCAGCAACACCTCGCGCAACGCCGCGTAATCGGCGGCCAGCGGCTCGGCATGCGCCGGCCGCTGCAGCAGCGCGTCCAGTGCCGGCGGCACCGCCACGGTTTCACCGGTCAACGGTTCCACTACCGCCTCGAACTTGGCCGGGTGCGCGGTCGACACCACCGCCCAGTCGCCCTTGGCGCCGCGCGCACGCAGGTCCTGCAGCACTTTCACCGCGGTGGCGGTGTGCGGACAGAACAGCTCGCCGCTGCTGGCATGCGCAGTGGCGATGGTCGCGCGGATGGCCACGTCATCCACCGCGAACGCACGGAAGGCGGCACGCAGTTCGCCATCGTCATCGGCATACAGCCAGCGCAGGCGCTCGAAGTTGCTCGGCGCGCCCACATCCATCGCGTTGGCCACGGTGGCCACACTGGCCTGCGGCTGGTAGTCGCCGCCGTTGAAGTAGGCCGGCAGCACCGCATTGGCATTGGTGGCCAATACGATCTGGCCAGTCGGCACACCCAGCGCACGCGCCAGCACGGCCGCCATCGCATTGCCCAGGTTGCCTGTCGGCACCACAAGGTTGAGGCGGCGCCGCGTGCGCGCGTGATGGGTCAGCGCCGCATGCGCGTAGTAGCTCATCTGCGGGAGCAGCCGGCCCAGGCTGATGCTGTTGGCTGAACTCAGCGGCACCTGCGCCTGCAGATTGGTGTCGGCCAGTGCCTGCTTGACCATCGCCTGGCAGTCATCGAACGAGCCGGCCACGCGCAACGCCTGGATATTGTCGCCGAAGCAGCCCAGCTGGTGTGCCTGCCGCGGCGAAACTCGGCCATCGGGATACAGCACCACCACGCGCACGCCGGGCTGGCGATGGAAGGCCGCTGCCACCGCGGCACCGGTATCGCCGGAAGTCGCCACGACAATCGTCAGGTCGCGATCCTTGCCCGCCTGCAGGCGCGACAGCGTGCCGGCGAGGAAGCGCGCGCCGATGTCCTTGAACGCGGCGGTCGGGCCATGGAACAGCTCCAGCACATGATCGCCGTCGCGGCCCAGCGGACGCAGCGGCACCGGGAAATCGAAAGCCTCGCGGCAGATCTCCGGCAGTGCGTCCTGCAGCGGATCACCCTCGAAGAAAGGCGCCAGCAGATCGGCAGCGGTCTCGGCGAGTGTGGCACCGGCCTGCAGTTCGCGCGGCGCGGGCACCCCGTCGGGCACATACAGGCCGCCGTCCGGCGCCAGGCCGGCAGCGATGGCGGCACTCAGGCCAACGGCGGGCGCATGGCCTCGGGTCGAAACGAATTGCATGAGCGAGGTATCCAGCAAGGGGGAAGGATTCAGCACAGTCGCGCTCCAGCAGCGTCCAGCGGCGAGACCCAGGCTTCGCTGTCGAAACCCGCGGCGGCAAACGCCGCGCGCACGGGCGCCGCAGCGGCATGGGCCTGGTCTGCATCTTCAAACCAGGCAAACACACTCGGGCCGGCACCGGAAATGCCCGCACCCATCGCGTTGGCTGCCAGCGCGGCATCGCGTGCAGCGTCAAAGCCGGCGATCAGCGCGGCGCGGCGCGGCTCCACCAGCACGTCGCGCAGGCCGGCACGTACCAGGGCCGCATCACTGCGATGGCAGCCGCTGAGCACCAGGGCAAGGTTGGCGCTCTGCGCGACGAATTCGCCCAGCGCATAGCTGCCCTGCAGTGCCGCACGCGCGCGCCGGGTCTCCAGCACCGCGTGCGGATGCACCAGCAGGCTGTGCCAGCTGGCCGGCACCGGGATCGGCAGCAGGCGATCAGCCGTGCACAGCGCCAGTCCACCCAACAGCAGCGGCCCAACATTGTCGCCGTGGCGCCCGCCACTGGCCACTGCCTCACCATCCAGCGCGTGCGGATACAACGCTTCGCGCGGCAGCGGTGCATCGAGCAGCGCATTGGCGGCCACCAGCGCGGCCACGCACGAGGCGGCCGAACCGCCCATGCCCGAACCGAACGGAATGCCCTTGTCGATCTCGACGGCGAAGCCATACGGAAGGCCCAGGCCCTCGCGCAGCGAGATCAGCGCTGCCCCGGCCGTGTTGCCCGGCGCATCCAGTGGCAGCTCGACGGCGCTGCCGCGGATGGCGTCGATGCGCACGGTCGGCTCGTCGACGCGTCGCACGGTCACGGTATCGCCGATGCCGGCAATGGCATGGCCAAGAATGTCGAAGCCCACGGCCACGTTGGCCACGGACGCGGGCGCGAATGCGCGTGCAATCACAGCCGCGCTCCTTCGCCGGCGGCCACGCGCAGCAGGTCGGCGAACACGCCGGCAGCGGTGACTTCCGGCCCGGCACCCGGGCCCTGCACCACCAGCGGGTTGTCGCAGTAGCGGCGCGTGCGGAACTGCACCACGTTGTCGGTCAAGCGCAGGTTGGCGAAGGCGTGGTCGCCCGGCAGTTCCTGCAGGCCCACCGATGCACCATCGGCATCCAACCGGGCGACATAGCGCAGCACCGCGCCGCGCGCCCGGGCCTCTTCCAGGCGCTGCAGCAGGCTGGCATCGGATTCGCCCAGGCGGGCCATGAAGCCGTCCACGCTGCCATCGCGCAGCAGCGCCGGCACCAGGCTTTCCACATGCACCTGTTCCAGGCTGAGCGCGTGACCGGCCTCACGGGCGAGGATCACCAGCTTGCGCGCCACGTCCACGCCGGACAGATCATCGCGCGGGTCCGGCTCGGTGTAGCCCATCGAACGCGCCTGCGCCACCAGCTCGGAGAACGGCTGGCTGCCATCGAAACGGTTGAACAGCCAGGCCAGCGTGCCGGAGAAGATGCCCTCCACCGCCAGCACTTCATCGCCGGTATCGACCAGGTCGCGCAGCGTGGTGATCACCGGCAGACCGGCGCCCACCGTGGCCTCGTAACGGAACCGCGCGCCACTGGCGGCGGCAGCGGCATGGATGCGCTGATAGCGCGACAGCGGCCCCGAACCCGCCTGTTTGTTCGGGGTGACCACATGGATGCCGGCGGCCAGCCAGCCCTCGTAGCGCTCAGCCACTTCGGCGCTGCCACTGCAGTCGATCACCACCGCATGCGGCAGGTGTGCGGCCAGCAGATGTTCGGTGAAGGCGTCCAGGTTGCTGGCCTGGCCATCGTCGTGCAGCGCCTGCCGCCAGTCGGCGTGCAGGACATCGGCTTCCAGGCGCATGCGCGAGCGCGAGGCCAGCGCACGCAGGCGCAGGTCGACGTTGGCCTTGGCCAGCAGCTGCGGGCGCGCGGCCAGCAGCTGGTCCAGCAACGCCGCGCCGACATTGCCCGGCCCGATCACGCCCACCGCGAAAGTCTGCGGCGAGAGCCAGAAGCCGGCATGTGCGGCACGCAGGGCGCGCGTTGCGTCGGCGCTGGCCACAGCCACCGAGATGTTGCGCTCGGACGAGCCCTGCGCGATCGCCAGGATGTTCACCTGGGCACGGCCCAGCGCCTCGAACAGGCGTGCGGCCACGCCCGGCTGGCCGGCCATGCCGTCACCCACCGCGGCCAGCACGCTGACGCCCTCGCCGACCTGCACGCGCTGCACCTGGCCCACCGCCAGTTCGTGGGCGAAGGCATGCAGCAGGGCCTCGCGACCACGCGCAGCCTCGCCGGCCTTCACCACGCAGCAGATCGAGTGTTCGGAAGACCCCTGCGAGATCATCACCACCGACACCTGCGCCTGGCGCAGGGCCGAGAACACGCGTTCGGCGGTGCCCGGCACACCCATCAGGCCCGTGCCTTCCAGATTCAGCAGGGCCAGGTCGGGGCTCAGGGTCAGGCCCTTCACCGGCCCGCGCGGCGAGCGTTCGGCACTGATGCGCGTGCCCGGGTGCACCGGATGGAACGTGTTGCGGATGAAGATCGGCAGGCCCAGGCGGATGGCCGGCGACATCGTCTGCGGATGCACGACCTTGGCGCCGAAATACGCCAGCTCACAGGCTTCGTCGTAGCTGAGCGCCTCCAGCTGCACGGCCTCCGGCACCAGCCGCGGATCGGCCGACAGCACGCCATCGACGTCGGTCCAGATATGCAGTTCATCGGCGTTGAACAGCGCTGCGAAGATCGCCCCGGAGTAGTCGCTGCCGTTGCGACCCAGCGTGGTGATGCGGTCCTCGCGATCGCGGGCGACGAAACCGGTGGCGACCACGCGCGACTGCGGGTGCTGCAGGCGCCATTTCGCCAGGCGGTCGGCGCTGGCCTCCCAGTCCACGTCCACGCCCAGTTCGCCATGGCCGACCACCAGCACATCACGCGCATCCAGCACCGCGCACTCCTCGCCGAGTGCCTGCAGGTGCATGCCCAGCAGCTGCGCCGAAAACACTTCGCCCAGCCCCTGCACGCGGTCCAGCACCTCGCGCGGCAGCTCACCGATCACCGCCAGCGCGCCGAGCACTTCGGCCAGGTGATCGAAGCGCACGTCGATCCATTCCACGGTCTCGCCCACCTGCTCGCCGAGCAGGGCCACGGCCGCGCCGCGATGGCGCGCACGCAGGGCATGCCAGGCCTCGCGCCAGCCTGCATCGCCGCGTGCCGCCAGCTGGGCCAGCTCGATCAGCGCATCTGTCACGCCCTTCATCGCCGACACGACAGTGACCTGAAGCGGCTCGGGACGGGCCCGCAGCAGGCCGGCCACATGGCGGTATCTTTCAGCGTTGGCCACCGAGGTGCCGCCGAACTTGTGCACGACGGTGGACGGTGCGGCCAGGTCGGCCGGTGCAGCGGGATGGGCGGGGGCGTGGGAAGACATGCAGACCTCGGTAGGAGGCCCCGTCACATGCAGGTGGTGGGTTTCCCCGCCACCTGGATGGTGCGGGGCCGTTGTTTTCGGGAGTTACACGAAGACGACGGGCCGCACCAGGGCAGTGGTGGCGGTGGTGGTAATAATGGTGGTGATGGCGACAGGCGCAGTCGAGCCGCCCGCGGTAGCGGGAGCAATCAGGCTGGCGAGGGCGGCATCGAAGACCATGGGGGACAGAAAACACCGTGCGCCGGGGGCCTGTCAAGTGCTGCGATGCAAAAATCGTTTGTTTCGATCATCGCCCAACGTGCAGCCATTTGGTTGCAATTGAGACAAAGCGGACATCGGAGCGCTTGAGGCCAGCAATCAGCCGGCATGTTCGGCGATTGCACGCGGAGCGCGGTGCGCGTGGGCACACAGCAGCACGCCTGTCACAAGGAACACGATCGCCAGCGCCTCCAGCAGGGTCGGCCAACGCCATTGCCAGGTGAAGGCGTAGAGCAGCGCGAACAGCGTTTCGAACACGATCATCTGCCCGGTCAGGGTCAACGGCAGCAGGCGGCTGGCACGATTCCAGAACGCGTTGCCGATGATCGAGGCGATGACCGCGACGCCGGCGCTGATCACCCAGAACAGGCTCCACTGCGCGGGGGTGTGGCCGGCGGTCTGGCCGATGAAGGCCATCGGCACCAGCAGCAGCGACAGGCCGCCGGTGGTCACGCCGGTCAGCAGCGACCAGTCATGGCTGGACAGATCGGCACGCCGGGCCAGCCAGCGGCTGTTGCCCACCGAGTACAGCGCCCACGAGAACAGCGCGCCAAAGGCACACAGCAGGCCGATCAGGCGCTGCCGCCACGGCGTGCCCAGGTGCTCGGACATCAGCGATTCCCAGCCAACCAGGGCCACGCCCAGCACGCACAGCCCCAGCGCGGGCAACAGTTGCTTCAACGGTACCGCGCCCTTCTCGCGCACGCCGACCAGAGTCACCACCACCGGGATCAGGCCGACGATGAGCGAGGCCGCCGCGCCACCGGCCCACTGCACAGCCGTCGCCAGCAGCAGGAAATACACCAGGTTGCCGGCCAGGCTGAGCCACAGCAGGCCCATCCACTCCGCACGCCCGAGCTGCGGCGTCAGGCGCTTCCAGCGCGGCAGCAGCAGGATCAGCGCGGTCAGGCCGTAGACCAGGTAGCGGCCGGCGGACAGCTGCAATGCGTTGAAGGAATGCAGCACGGCAGGCGCGAGAAAGACCACGCCCCACAGCGCGCCAGCGGCAACGCCATTGGCGATGCCCAGAGCCATCGGGTTGTTGCGCATATCAGGTGCTTCGGGGGGAGAGAACAGGCCGCGCAGTGTAGGCGGCGATGGGCGCGGCGTCTTGACCGAGGCTACTGCCCTGCCCCCGGCACTTCATACGTGTAGAGCCGAGCCCATGCTCGGCTGCATGTCACCACGACGGCAAAAATCAGCCGAGCATGGGCTCGGCTCTACAGTGACCCTTTACCGCGCCGCCAGGCGCTCGGGGTCAGGCCCGTCTCGCGGCGCAGCGCACGGGTCAGTGCGCTCTGCTCGGAGTACCCCGCCGCCAGCGCGATATCGCTGATCGGCACTGCAGTGGTCAGCAGCGCATGCTTGGCCCAGCGCAGCCGGCCGGCGCTGAGCCACGCCTGCGGACTGACCCCGAATTCGCCCTGGAACAAGGCATGCAGTCGGCTTTCGCTGACGCCCACATGGGCCGCCATGCGCGCCACCGGCCACGCCTGTCCAGGTTCGGCCTGCACGGCCGCACACAGGGCCTGCAGCCGCGCGCCACTGCCCGCAGGGGCAAACGCCCGCAGCAGGTCAGGCAGCAGTTCCGGCATGCAGCCACCTGCCCGCGCCTGAGCCAGGCGCTGGCGCAGTGACAGCGGCAGGTGCAGCCAGCGCTGGCGACTGAGGTGTTCCTGGGTCAGGTCATCGAGCACGCCCGGGCCGCAATCGACGATCACGAAACCGTTCGGCCCATGTGCCACCTGGTCATGCGCCTCGCCGGCGGCAACGAACGCCCCCTGCAACAGATCCAGGCGGCCGCCGCGCCCTTCCAGCTCGAACTGCAGCTCGCCCTGCAGCGGCAGCACCCACTGTGCGTAGTCGTGGCGGTCCAGGCCCGTTGACTGGCCGTAGTGCCGCAGGTGGAAGATGGCGCCCATCGCGGCAGTGTGCGCGTGCACAGTCCGGCCTGCAATGCAGTCATCAAGGCGGGCAAAACCGCATGCTATGTTCGGACGATGTTCACCCCGCAAGGATTGCACGATGAATATCCGACCGCTGCTGCTCGCCCTGGCCCTCGCCAGCGCCGTCGTGACCCCGCTTCACGCGCAGGAAGCGCGTACGCCGCCGGCGCCGGACTGCCTGGACGCGCGCGATGTGCAGCAGGTGGAGCAGGACACGCCCGGCGCCATCGCCGTCGCCGATGGCCAGGGCCGCGCGTTCCGCCTTGATTTCGCCGCCGCCTGCCCAGGCGTCAACGAAGCCGACACCCTCACGCTGGAGGCCCCGCAGGGCTGGGCCTGTGGTCAGCCAGGCGAACGGGTGGTGGTTGACGGCCGAAGCTGCGCGGTCAGCGCGGTCACGCCGATCGACGGCCGCAGTTTCGCCACCATCGCCCGCGAAAGCAGCCGCCAGTACGCGGCCACCCTGCCTGGCGTGACCGTGAGCGCGAAGAAACGGGGAGGCCGCAGCGGCGACACCCCGCACACCTTCCAGACCTCGTCCGCCGTGTGCTTCGCCACCCGCAACGTACGCGGCTGGAGTGAAAGCCCGGAAGGTGTGGTGGTGGAAACCAACCCACGCCGCAATGGTGGCCATCGCTATTACCACGTGGAACTGGCCAGCAGCTGTTCGATCCTGGCCGGCGCCACCGACGTGGATTTCCAGTCTGGCCTGCAGAACGGCCTGATCTGCGGCAACGCCCGCGACCGCATCGTGCTGATGCCCTCCGGCATCGAGGGGGACGGCCGCACCTACACCCCCAGCTTCGCCCGCCCAGGCTGCGACATCCTCGCGGTCTATCCGAAGGACGACAATCGCGCGCCCTAGCCGTCGGTACCGAGAAACGCGAACGGCTTGCTCGGCACGAACTGGGACAGCGCATCACCGGAGAAGGTGTTGCGCTGGTCCCGGCCCAGGTCGAGCTTGAGCACCTGCCCGCCGAAATCGACCTTGTTCAGATCGACCCAGAACGTATTGGGCGTCAGTGCCGATTCGAAGAAGTACAGCCGACGCTTGTGATCGGCCACCGTGCGCCAGCGCGTGGACGAGATGTTCGGCTCGCCCGGCGTAGTGATGCCAAACGGCACCGACACGTTGCGGATGACGCTGAACACACTGGCCAGCGCCTCCACCGGGTCTTCGGCCTTGGGAATGGCATTGATGTAGAACGAGGCGCGCGCGAAGCGATCGGCCGAGCGGTTGGTGCCCGGCAGCATCACCGTGCCCCCGATGCTCTTCCAGTACGCATTGAGCGCCAGCTGCTGATCGAAGATCGGCGAATTGGTCATCACCTGGTAGCGGCGGTCGTGATGGATGACCTGGCGGCCGCCGATGTACTCGATGATGGCGCTGTCGCCGGTGGCGTCGGACAGCGAAAGATGCAGGGTCGCCTGGCGGTCCTCACCGGGCACCTTGTCGGTGACGATGGCGAACGGCTCGCGCTCCAGTGCAGCCACGGCCTCGGCCACGCTGCCGAAATTGTCCAGCACGTACTGCGCCCACAGCGAGATGGCCAGCCCCGGCTTGGTACCACGCTGCTGCGGATACTCCGATTCGACCAGCCACAGCAGGTTGGCCACCAGGCCCTTCTCGTTCATGCCGTCGGTGGTGGACACGTCGTAGCCGGTGGCCACCACGCTGCCGTAGCGCGCGGTCCACTTCGCCGACTTCGGTCCGGCCTGGCCGGTACGTTCGATGCCGCGCGGCAGGACATACAGGTTGGTGGCAACGTCGACCTTCCAGTCCATCGACCGGGCGGTGATCACATCTCCGTTGTCACCCAGGTAGACCGCGCGCGTGCAGGCCCATGCCGGCGCGACCGCCGCTGCCAGCGCCAGCGCCAGCGCCGCCCTGCCCTGCCACTTCATCCGATTCATGCCGTGCTCCCTTCCCCAGGAAGCCCGATGGGAACCCGGCAACGGTGACAGCGGGGTGAAGCTCGACTTTACCCGGCGCTGAGCATCGGGCGCACGAGGGCGCTCAGAAGATCCACTGCGGTGGGTTCGGCATCATCGCCCTCCACCGTGCGCGAGAAACCGGACCAGTCACTGCTGGTGAGCTGGCGCAGCTTCAGCGCATCGACCGGCAACGCGCGCATCGACCAGTACGGAAACTGGCGCTGGCCCAACCGCCCGCGCGCCAGTTCGACGATGTCCACATGGCTGCCGGCCTGCAGAATGCGCTCGTACACCGAACCGATGCCATCGGGCGGCCCTTCGATGTACTGCAGGAAACGCTGCTCATCGTGCAACAACACGCCCGTCACCCCAGCCATCCGGTTGAACCGGATGGCATCGTCCACCAACGTCTGCAGGCGTTCGGCGGAAAGGTCCGGCCGGGCCTGGCTGACGTAGGCAATGGCGCGTAGTGGCATGAATCTTCCTTGGCAACGTGAGCGGCCACGGTAGCAGCTACGGACGAGCCCGTCTCAGTTCACCCGCGCGCTTCCTGAAGAATTCAGTTAACGGCCGATGCGCGCGTCGCCGCGGCGTGGCAGCACCGCCTCGAACACCACCTGCCCCTGCTCGTTGCGCGCACTCAGCCGTCCCCCGTGGGCGGCCACGAACTGATCGACGATGTACAGGCCAAGGCCCAGACCCTTGCTCTGGTGGAAGCTGGCCTTGAACGGCTCGAACAGGCGCGGCAGCAGTGCCTCCTCGATGTGCCCGACATTGCGCACGCGCAGGGTCACCACGCGCGAATCGCTGCCATCAACGGCAACCCGCACCACGTCCTTGCCCCCATGGGTGATCGCGTTGCCCACCAGGTTGGCCACCACCTGCCCCAGGCGATCCATGTCGCCGTGCAGCGTGGCATCACCACTGGCTTCCAAGGCGATGCGATCGCTGCCGTGCGCGCTGGCGGCTTCGGCGATCACCGCACGCGCCAGTTCTTCCATGTCGCAGGCATTGGCCTCCAGGCGCAGTCCGCCGCTGCGGATGCGCGAGAAATCCAGCAGCTGCTCGACCATGCGCGCCATACGCACGGTGCTCGCTTCCAGGTGCTGCAGGGTCTGCTGCGCACTGGTATTGCCCGGCGGCAGTTCCAGAGACAGCTTGTCGGCGCACAGCAGGATGGCCGACAGCGGCGTGCGCAGATCATGGGTGAGCACGGCCGCCATGGTCTCGTTCAACTTCAACGCGCGCTCCAGCGCCTCGTTGCGCGCCTTCAGCAGCTGGCGCTGCTGGTACAGCTCGATGAACACATTGACCTTGCTCAGGATCACCTGCGGCGCCACCGGCTTGTGCAGGAAATCGACCGCGCCGCTTTCGTAGCCCTTGAACGCGCGCACCGGGTCATCCGGCGAGGCGGTCAGGAAGATGATCGGCACATCCCGGCTGCGCTGCGAACCGCGCATCAGCTCGGCCAGGGTGAAGCCATCGATCTCCGGCATGTGCACGTCCAGCAGAGCCAGCGCCACTTCATGCTCAAGCAGCAGCTCCAGCGCCTGCGCGCCCGAGTCGGCCAACAGCAGATTGACGCCCTCGCGGCGCAGCAGCGCCTGCATGGCCACCAGGTTCTGCGGCACGTCATCGACGATCAGCAGGTTGACCGGGGTCTGCGACTGCGCAGGGTCCGGTGGCAGCAGGTTCATGCGAACAACTCCTTCAAGCGGCGGCACATCAGTTCAAGAGGCAGCACGGCATCAGCGCCGGCGTGCTGCAGGGCGGAAGCTGGCATCATCGATGCCTCGGCCTCCTCGGGGCATTGCAACCAGGCGCGGCCACCGGCGGCACGCACTGCGGCCACACCTTCGCTGCCGTCACTGCTGGCGCCGGTCAGCAGCACCGCCAGCAGCTGCGGACCGAATATGGCCGCGGCAGATTCAAACAACGGGTCAATGGCCGGGCGCGAGAACAGCACCGGCTCGTCCATCGACAGCGCGATGGTCTTCGCATCTTCCACCAGCAGGTGGTAATCGGGTGCCGCGAAAGTCACCGTCCCCGCCTGCAGCGGCTGCTTGTCCTCGGCCTCGCGCAGCTGCAGCGCGCAGTACGGCGAGAGCACTTCGGCGATACGGCTGCTGCGGTCGCGCGGCAGATGCAGCACCACCAGCACCGGCACCGGCAGGCCCGCCGGCAGCGCGCCGAGCAGCACCTGCAGCGCGGCCACGCCACCGGCCGAAGCGCCGATGACCAGCAGATGCGGGCGCGCAGCTCCCATCAGACGACCTTCCGGTACAGCCGATGTTCGCGCGAACAGGTTTCGAACGCGTCGTGGTGCTGGCCGAACTGCAGTGATTCCTTGCTGCCCAGACCCAGGAAGCCGCGGTGCACCAGCGCCTCACGGAACAGGCCCACGGCACGGTCCTGCAGGTCGCGGTTGAAATAGATCAGCACGTTGCGGCACGAGACCAGATGCACTTCAGAGAACACCGTGTCGGTGGCCAGACTGTGGTCGGCAAACACTACGTTGCGGCGCAGCTGGCGATCAAACACCGCACCGTCGTAGGCGGTGGCGTAGTAATCGGACAGCGAACCGGTACCGCCGGCAGCCAGGTAATTGCGGCTGAACTGGGCCAGGCGGTCGATGCTGTAGGCACCCGCTTCTGCGGTGGCCAGCGCGGCCGGGTTGATATCGGTCGCGTAGACAATGCTGCGCTCCAGCAGCCCTTCCTCGTGCAGCAGGATGGCCAGCGACCACACCTCTTCACCGGTACTGCAGCCAGCCACCCACAGCTTCACCGACGGATAGGTGCGCAGCACCGGCACCACCTGCTCGCGCAGCTGCTTGAAATAGGCCGGGTCACGGAACATTTCCGAGACCTGCACGGTGAAGAACTGCATCGCCTGGGCGAACAGATCCGGCTCGTGCAGCAACCGGTGCTGCAGGTCGACCAGGCGCTCGCAGTCATAGCGCTGCATGGCCTGGCGGATGCGCCGCCGCAGCGAGGACACCGCGTAGCTGCGGAAGTCGTAATGGTAGCGCTGGTACAGCGCTTCCAGCAGCACCTTCAACTCCAGGTCGAACAACGCCTGTTCGTTCATTGGCGCGAGCACCAGACCCGGCACAGCGAGACCAGCTTGTCGACATCGATGGGCTTGGCGATGTAGTCGTTGGCACCGGCCTGCAGGCAGCGTTCGCGGTCATCGGGCATGGCCTTGGCGGTCAGCGCGATGATCGGCAGGTCCTGCAGGTGACGCTGCGCACGGATCTCACGCATCGCGGTCAGGCCATCCTTCTCCGGCATCATGATGTCCATCAGCACCAGGTCGACCTCGCGCTGGGCCAGGCGATCCACTGCTTCCTGGCCATTGCGTGCGATCTCCAGCGTGACGCCCAGCGGCTCGAGCACGCTGGACAGGGCGAAGATGTTGCGCACATCGTCCTCGGCCAGCAGCACGGTGCGGCCATCGAGTACGGTGTCGCGGCGGCGGGCCTCGCGCAGCAGGCGCTGCTGGTCGCTGGGCAGGCTGGCCTCGACACTGTGCAGGAACAGGGTAACCTCATCGAGCAGGCGCTCGGGCGAGCGGGCGCCCTTGATGATGATGCTCTTGGAATAACGGCGCAGGCGCTGCTCTTCCTCGCGGCTGAGCGCGCGGCCGGTGTAGACGATCACCGGCGGGAAGCCGACCTCATCGTTGCCGGCCATGTGTTCCAGCAGATCGTAGCCACTGCCGTCGGGCAGCGACAGGTCCATCACCATGCAGTCGAAGGTCACCGTGCTCAGCTGCTCCACAGCAGCGGCCAGGGTACCCACCGCCACGATCTGCAGCTGGTCGCGGCCCAGCAGCAGCTCCAGGTTGCGGCGCAGGTCGCTGTCGTCCTCGACGATCAGCAGGCGGCGCACATCACGCTGGCTGGTCTGCTCCAGCTGCTCGATGGCTGCGACCAGACGTTCACGGGTCGCCGGCTTCACCGCATAGCCGATCGCGCCCAGCTCGCGTGCCACCTGGCTGCGGTCCATGCCCGAGACCACGTGCACGGGGATATGGCGGGTTTCCGGGTTGCGCTTGAGGCGTTCGAGCACGCTCAGGCCCGACACGTCCGGCAGGCCGATATCGAGCAGGATGCCGTTCGGCCGCAGCTCGCTGGCCAGGGTCAGCGCCTCTTCGGCGGTCGTCGCTACCACGCAGTCGAAATCAAGTTCATGGGCCAGCGACACCAGTGCCTCAGCGAAGCTGGCATCGTCTTCCACTGCGAGGATGAGGCGCCCGGCACGCTGGCGGCGGCTGCGATCATCGGCAACGGCGGTGCCGACCACGGGGGGTGCGGCAGCCATCGCCAATGGTGCGGCAGCGGCCACATTCTGCACTGACGCCATCGGCGCCGGCGCCATCGCGGCCGGCTCGGCCGGCACGTCGCTGGCCGGTGCGCCCTGCAGCGGCAGTTCCAGGATGAAGCAGCTGCCGCGACCCGGCTCGCTGTCCACCTGGATATCGCCGCCCATGCGCACGGCCAGGTCGCGCGAGATCGACAGGCCCAGGCCGGTGCCACCGTAGCGGCGGCGGGTGCTGCCATCGGCCTGGCGGAACGCCTCGAAGATCACCTGCAGCTGGTCACGGGCGATGCCGATGCCCGAATCGCAGACTTCGAAGCGGATGCGACCATTGCCACCCGCACGCACGTGCAGGCTGACCTTGCCGTGCTCGGTGAACTTCACGGCATTGGCCAGCAGGTTCTTCAGGATCTGCTGCATGCGCTGGTTATCAGCCACCAGCTGGGTCGGCGCAAGCGCATCGGCCTCGATCTGCAGGGCAAGGCCCTTCTGCCGGGCCATCGGCTCGAACGTCTCACGAAGGCGCTTCAGCACGCTGTCGACCACCACCACTTCGTCGGCCAGCTCCACATGCCCGGCTTCGATGCGCGACAGATCGAGGATGTCGTTGATCAGCGCCAGCAGGTCGTTGTTGGACGACAGGATCGCGCGGGCGTACTTGACCTGTTCCTCGGTCAGCGTGCCGTCCTTGTTGTCGGCCAGCAGCTTGGCAAGGATCAGCGAGCTGTTCAGCGGCGTGCGCAGCTCGTGCGACATGTTGGCCAGGAACTCGGACTTGTACCGCGAGGTTGCCGCCAGCTCGTTGCTGTTGCGCACCAGCTGCCCCTGCGCCACCAGCAGCGCCTGCTTCTGCGCTTCCAGCTCGTGAGTGCGCTCTTCCAGCTGCACGTTGCTCTGTTCCAGCTCGACCTGCTGCTGCTCCAGGTTGGCCTGCGACTGCATCAGGCTGCGGCTCTGCTCCTCGAGCTCTTCGTTGGCTACGCGCAGTTCTTCCTGCTGGGCCTGCAACTCTTCGCCCTGCCGCTGCGATTCCTCCAGCAGCACGACCAGCTGCGCGCGCAGCATCGAAGCGCGCAACGCCATGCCCAGCGTGTCGCCGCAGCGCTGCAGCAACTCGGCATCCAGCCCCTGCTGCCCAGCGGCCTGGGAGCGGCCCAGCTCAACCACGCCCACCACCGTGCCATCGCTGCTGATGGGCGCAAGAATGCGTTCACGCACCTGCACCAGCCCGAAGCTGGACTGCAACTGCAGAGCCCGCTCATCGTCACCCGGCAGATGACGGATCTGCTGGTCACGCGCCGTCTGGCCCAGAAGGCCTTCCTGCAGTGTCACCGACGCGGGGACACCACTGGGCACGGCAACGCCGCCCGTCAGATGCAGACGACCGCCTTCGATGCGGTACAAGGCACCCACATCCGCGCGCAGCTGCGTGGCCAGACACGCCATCGACGCATCGGCAATCTGCTCTGGCCCCAGGTCGCCACGCAGGCATGCCGACACGGCGTTCTCCGCTTCCTGCAGCCACAGCGCACGCAGTGCCTCGCGTCGGGCATGTACCGCGCGCGATACGATGCCGGCAATCATCAGGAAGGCCACGCCACCGATGGTGCGGTTGATGAAGGAGAAGGACGAGTTGGAACTGGCAGGCGCCACGTTGTAGCCCACCGCCAACAGGACGCACGCCACCAGCGCTACGACGAAAGGAACCCGCGCGCTCCGCTGGAAAATGGTGACGCCAACGGCCATGAAATAGGTCAGCCACACCGCATAGCCCAGCGGCACGACAAGTTCCAGGGCAACGGTCGCCGCCAGCAGCAGCGCTGCCGTCGTCCAGATCCAGCGGTCGCGCGTTGTTGCACCAGCACGCATCAGGAAGGTTCCCGGGCAGAAAGAGGCGGTTATGCTACCCCGTGTCGCATTCAGCCGCATACGACCATTGGCACACGCGATGTGTGCACACACTCTTCACACTGGCCTGCCTACGGTCTCAGCCCCTACAGGGGTATTACTGATTTCCAGGTGGACGCTCTTGCCTCTACGCCTTCCGTGCTGACGGACACGTCCCGACAATTGCGATTGCTGATCGACAGCGTTCGCGACCATGCCCTGTACCTGCTCGACCCCCAAGGCATCGTCTGCAGCTGGAACCCGGGCGCCGAACGCATCAAGGGCTATTGTGCCGACGAAGTCATCGGCACCCACTTCGGCCGCTTTTACCTGGCCGATGAACGCGAGGCCGGCGAGCCGCAGCGCCTGCTGCACCTGGCCGCGCAGAACGGGCACGTAGCCAGTGAAGGCTGGCGGGTGCGCCGCGATGGCTCGTCCTTCAGGGCCAGCATCGTCATCGAGGCGGTACGCGAGAACGGCGAGCTGCTGGGCTTCGTCAAGATCACCCGCGACATCACCGAGCACTGGCAGGCCCAGCGCCTGCTGCGCGATGCCCAGCGCGCCCTGCGCCAGACCCAGCAGTTCGAGACCGTGGGCCGACTGAGCCGCGGCCTGTCGCACGAGTTCAACAATCTGCTGACCACGGTCGGCAACGCGCTGGACCTGCTGTCGATGCGCCTGGGCAGCGATGCCCGCGCTGCCGAACTGCTGACCACCGCGCAAGCTGCCACCGACCGCGGCGCCCTGCTGACCCGGCAGCTGCTGGCCTTCAGCACCGGCCAGACCCTGATCCGCGAGACACTGGACATCAACCAGCAGATCAGCGAGTGGCTGCCCGGCCTGCGCAGCGCCTGCCCGCCCGGGGTCACTGTGGAAGCAGCTCTGGCGCCGGGCCTGCCCCTGCTCAGCACCGACCCGCTGCAGCTGCAGACTGCGCTTGCCAACCTGGTCGCCAATGCTGCCGACGCCACGCTGGACGGTGGTCGCGTGCTGGTGGCCACCGCGCTTGAGCATCGGCTGGATCCAGACGCGGACACCGCGCTGCAGCGTCGATATGTGACACTAAGCGTCTGCGACGAGGGCCACGGCATGGCCCCGGACATCGCTGAACGGGCCACCGAGCCCTTCTTTACGACCAAGGACATCGGCAAAGGCAGCGGCCTGGGCCTCAGCCAGGTGTTCGGTTTCACTACCCAGAGCGGCGGGTTCGTTGATGTGTCCACCACGCCCGGTGTCGGCACCACGGTCAGCCTGCTGCTACCCGCAATGGAGGACCTTGCCCATGACTGATGACCCGCTCCGCGTATTGATGGTGGAGGACCAGTCCGATCTCCGCGAGATGATCGGCCTGGCGCTGCGCGATTTCGGCATCGATGTGGCAACCACGTCGGACGGCCACGAAGCCGTCGCCCTGATGCAGGGCGGCCAGCAGTTCGACGTGGTGTTCAGCGACGTCAGCATGCCCAACGGCATGTCCGGCATCGAGCTGAGCGAGCACGTGGCCCGCGACCAGCCGCATGCTCGGATGATCCTGTCTTCAGGGTATGCGCGCTCGCAGCTGCCGCCGCTGCCCGACCAGGTTGAGTTCCTGCCCAAGCCTTATCGGCTGCGCCAGCTGGTGGAGCTGTTGAAGCAGGACTGAGTCATCACCGCCGTTTGGTAGGTGCGGACCGTTGGTCCGCACTGTGGAAACCCTCATCCACGCATGGCGTGGATCTACTTTTGGCGGAACCACCCTCATTTGGTAGCGCCGGGCCATGCCCGGCGGCTCGACGCCTTTACCAGCGCATGAACAGCGTCACCACGAAGATGGCCAAGGCCACGCCGATGACAATCCAAAGCCCTTTGCTCTGGCGCCAGGAGGGCTTACGGGTGCCGGGGTTGTTCATCGCTTGCTCCATCGTGATAACAGGGATGGAACGAGCTTCGCGTTCTGCATGTGGAGTGCGCGTGCATGGCCGCCACATGCGACTCGATGCATTCAGGAATCCGCGTCGCGGTCCACCCGCAGACGACTGACCCGCCAGCCCCCGTGCGAATTGAATCGCCCGGTGTCACCGGTCAGGCCGTAGCGCAGCGCCAACCAACCGGCGCGGACCGAGCCCACATGCCATTCCCGCACTTTCCTGTACGCATATCGAAAACGACGAGCTTGCATGGGCGCCCCAAGTGTGATGGTCATCACGATTTGCGGACGATAGCGCGAATTCATTCCGGCTGGAAGACGCCGCTCAACCCACCCACATCATCGCTTACGACGGCGCCAGGCCCGGTCTGCGACATGGACCAGCCCCAGCAGGCAGGCGGCCACCAGAGCTACCTCACCAACGGCGAGCAACAGGTCCACGGGATACTCCGGCCGGCAGGGTTGCGGCCAGGCTGATGCCGTGGAAATGACGGTCAACCTGTGCTGCAGGATCACCGTAAGGGCAAACGGGCTTGCCGTTCTGCAGGGTGATACGCATTTCTGGCAATGCGATGCGGATGAATGCGGGGGAATGAGCGCGGCACTGCGGAGGAGTGCGCCAAGCGCGTGGTGACCCCGGCCCGATTCGAACGGGCGACCTTCCCCTTAGGAGGGGGACGCTCTATCCAGCTGAGCTACGGGGCCATTGGCAGCTGGGAAGGATACCGCGTCTGGCTGAATGGACCAAGCCACATACCGACGACACGGGTGCCAACGTCGCTATCCTGTCCGCCCCCACCCCACCATCATCCGACCTTCGCCACATGATGACTCTCTGGGAGAGCCTGTCGGCCCTCGGCGACAGCCGCGCCCTGCTCCCGCTCGCCTTGATTCTGGCATTGTTCCTGCCCGCCACATTCCGCCCACTGCTGTGGCGATGGGCAGCGGCCATCGCCGTTGTCGCCAGCGTCACACTGGCCAGCAAGATCGCCTTCATGGGTTGGGGCCTGGGCGTGAAGTTGCTGGATTTCACCGGCATTTCCGGTCATGCCGCGATGTCCAGCACGCTTTATCCGGTGGTCTTCTGGCTGCTCGCCAGCGGCCGCAATCGGCACCCTGGGGCCTGGGCGATGGCCGGCGCCGTGCTCGCGATGGCGATCGCCTGGTCGAGGGTACCGCTGCGGGCACATTCCCTTTCCGAGATCATCATCGGGCTCGGGATCGGCTTTGCCGCATCGCTGTGGGTGTTACGCGGCTTGCACCTGCCTGGAAAGAACCCGGCCGTGCGCGCCCATGCCGTACTGCTGGCCATCGCGGCAGCTGTTGCCGCCCCGGCACTGCTGGCAGACCTCCACACCCATGACGTCGTCAAGGCCACCGCCAAAGCGCTATCTGGCCGCGAACGGGCGCTCGAACGTGACGACCTCCGCAGTTCCACCTCGACAGTCGGCGACCAGCATTGATGGGCTGCCCCACAAACCTTGACAGTCAAGGTTCATACACCGAACATACAGGTGGAATTTTCCCTGACGGAGCAGGCCTCCCCATGTTCAAGAAGACGATCGCAGTTGTGGCCCTGGCGGCCTTTTCCGCCTCCCCGATGATGAGTTTCGCGCAGGAAGCGCAGGCTGTTGCCGGCGCGGAGTCCTCCTCGGAAGTCGCTGGCGCAGAAGCTGCAGGCGTGTCGACCGCTACCGTGGTAGGTGCGACCGTGCTCACCGTGGCTGCGGCTGCTGTTGCGTACAGCGTCGGCGGTGACAGCACCAGTGGCAGCAACGATGGCGGCGGCGGCACCGATCCCGGCGGCCCGGGTCCGGGCGGCCCTGGCACCGGCGGAACCGGTGGCACGGGCGGCACGGGCGGCACCGGCGGTACGGGCGGCACCGGCGGCTGATCGGCGCTCTGCGTACCACACAGGCCCTCGCCGGGCGCGACCCGGCGGGGGTTTTTTATGCCTGCCAGAATTTCACCCTCATGACCAACACCACCCCTCGCCTTCTTGCCGCCGCACTCACTGCGCTGGCTCTATCCAGCTGCGCGCTCGCACCGGGCCAGCACCTGCGCCGCGGCGACGTTGCCATTGACCGCCATAGCGGCGATGGCCAGCTGGAAATCGTCACCATCACTCCGAAGCTGATCGCCCAGGAGAATGCAGCGCGGGGGCAGAAATCGCTGCCGAACGCACTGTTCGACTACCAGCCGGAACCCTACAAGGTCGGCATCGGCGACATTCTCTATGTCACCGTCTGGGATCACCCGGAGCTGACCGTGCCGGCAGGCTCACAGCAGGCAGGCGCCCTCGCAGGCCGCCTGGTGCAGAGCGATGGCACGTTGTTCTACCCCTATATCGGCAAGGTCAAGGCCTCGGGCAAGTCGCCGGTGGAAATCCGCGAGGAGATCAGCCGCCGCCTGGCCCAGTACGTGGAATCGCCGCAGGTGGACGTGTCCGTGCTGACCTACGGCAGCCAGCGCGTCTGGGTGACCGGCGCCGCCGAGCGGTCCTCGCCCATCGCACTGGGCACCTCGCCACTGACCCTGGCCGACGCCATCAGCCAGGCGGGACTGAACAGTGCCCAGGCCGACCTGTCGGGCATCCAGCTCAGCCGTGATGGCACCACCTACACCATCAACCTGGAATCCCTGGCCCGCCAGTTCGGCGGCCGCCAGCTGTTCCTCAAGGATGGAGACTCCATCTTCGTGCCCTACCTGGATCGCAAGGAGATCTTCGTGGTGGGCGAGGTGAACCTGCCGGGCGCCTACAGCTTCCGCACCGGCGATGTCTCGCTGAACCAGGCACTGGGCCGTGCACGCGGCCTCCTGCAGCAGACCGCCAACGGCAACGCCGTGTACGTCATCCGCGGCAGCACCGACCTGCTGCAGGAGCCGTCCATGGTCTACCAGCTGGAGGCGCGCTCGCCCACCGCATTCGCCGCCGGCAGCCAGTTCCTCCTGCAGCCGGGCGACGTGGTGTTCGTCGGTGCCGCCGGCGTCAGCCGCTGGAACCGCTTCGTGAACCAGCTGCTGCCGTTTACCAGCATCCTGTACAACGCAGCGCGTACCGGAACCGAAGTCAGGGACAACTGATATGGCGCGCATGGACGCGGCCAGCCAGCGGCCGGCACACTGCGCGCTTGCCGCGTTGCTTCCCGCCGTCGTCGCCGCCCTGCTGTTCACCGGCTGCACCACTGGCAGCCGGTCCACGGCAGAAACCTTCCGGCTGATCACCCATCGCCCGGCGCAGGCCACCGCCGAGGGCGTGGCCAGCAACCGTTTCCCACAGATGCAGGTGGATACGCCCGATATCGTCGCCGTAGCCGTGCTGGGCTACATCGATGGCGGCCGCCAGCAATGGCTTGCTGGCTCACACGCTGTGTTCGAGCTGGACCGCCACGGCCTGCTGCTGGGAGGCAGCGGGCTGGGGCAGCAGTGGCGCGCGCGCATCAACGGCCCGTCGCCGTTCGACGACCTGCGCAGCGTGACCACGCCGGTGAAGGTACAGCGCCGCTATGACTGGATCCCTGCGTACCAGGTCGACGTGGCTGTGACCGGCACGCTGAGCCGTGGCGCACTGGAGGAGGTGAACATCCTCGGCACGCGCCGCACCCTGCAGCGTTACGACGAACAACTGCAGGGCGGCATGCACGGCCGCAACGTCTATTGGGCCGATCCGGCCACCGGCTTCATCTGGAAGAGCCGCCAGCATCTGGCGCCCGGCCGTGTCGCGGAGCTGACCCAGCTCAAACCCTATCGCCCGGCCAAGGACTGAGCCATGACGTTTCGACTTTCCGGCCCGGTGATCATCGCCGCGTTGTTTGCAGCCAGCGCCGTCCAGGCGACCGAGGTGCGCATCGAAGGCGCGGCCGAGTCGGCTGGCATGCGTGAGCTGCCGGTCAACGCGCGCCTCGCCGATGCCCTGCTGCTGGCCCGTCCACGCGCTGACGCGTACCTGCTGGGCACCAGCTTCGAGCGCCCGCAGGCCATGGAAGACCAGGTGCGTCTTCGCGCCGGCCTGCAGTACGGTGCCGGGCAGCTGGCAGAGGCCAGCGACACACAGCTCTCGGCCTTGGCGCGGACGCTGCAGGCGTGGCTCGACGCACATCCGGCCACCGGGCGCATGCCCATCGCCAGTTCCGCGCGCCTGATCCAGGTCCAGCCCGCAAACAATCCGGTGCTCGCCAACGGCGATACGCTGCGCTTCCCGCAGCAGCCGCGCACGATCACCGTGATGGGCGCGGTCGGGCAAGCCTGCGTCCTGCCCCACGTCCCGCAGCGAGATGCACGCGACTACCTGCGTGACTGCCGGCCCAGCGCCCTCGCCGACCGCAACGACATCTTCGTGGTCCAGCCCGACGGCCGGGTCCAGCGGCTGGGCATCGCTCTGTGGAACCGCGCCGATCCCCAGGCCATTGCCGCCGGCGGCACGCTGTTCGTCCCGCTGCGCGCCCCGCTCCTCAAGCGCCTCGATCCGCTGTTCAACAGCGACTTCGCCGCGTTCATCGCCACCCAGCCTGTCAGCCCGTGATGACCCAGCCCTGCACGCGCGCGCGTCTGGCGCGCCCCGCCCGTTTCGCGCTGAGCGCGCTCGCCCTGTCGCTGTCCTGCGCACTGCATGCCCAGGAAGCGCCGCCGCCCACCGCCAACGAGTGGGGCGGTATCGGCCTGCTGCAGACACCGACCGCGCGAATGGCGGACGATGGCGACCTGAGCTTCACAGCGTCCTACAACTCGCCGTACGCGCGCTACAACCTGACGATGCAGCCGTTCCCATGGTTGGAGGCCTCGTTCCGCTATATCAACGTCAACAACCTGTATTACGGGCGCAGCTACGCCGGCAATCAGCACTACAAGGACAAGTCGATCGACTTCAAGCTGCGGCTGTGGGAAGAGTCCCGCATGCTGCCGGAAGTGGCCTTCGGCGTGCGAGACCTCGGCGGCACCGGCTTCTTCTCTAGTGAGTACCTGGTAGCCAACAAGAATTTCGGTCCCATCGATGCGTCGATCGGCCTGGCCACAGGCTACATCGGCAACCGTGGCGACTTCTCCAATCCGCTCGGCCTGATCGATGATCGATTCAAGGATCGGCGTCCAATCGGCACCAGCATCATCTCTCAGGCCGGCAAGTTCGGCCTCAGCAACATGTTCAAGGGCCCGGTCGGCATCTTCGGTGGCATCACCTACCAGACGCCGATGGACGAGCTGCTGCTCAAGGTCGAGTACGACGGCAACGACTACCGTCGCGAGCCCCGCAACAACAACCTGCGCCAGCGCACGCCCATCAACGTGGGCCTGGTCTATGTCCCGAGCCGTAATGTCGAGCTGACCGCCGCCTGGGAGCGCGGTGACGCAGCGATGTTCTCGCTGACCCTGCGCGGCAACCCGGGCAATACACCTGCGGCGCCGAAGCCGTTCGACCCGCCGCCGCAGCGAATGCTGCCCGCGGCCGTCGTCGCCGACCAGCGCGCAGCCGTCGCCAGCAGCGACGCCTCCGGTGCCGGTGCCGGTGCCGGTGCCGCAACTGCCACCAGCACCGACTGGGCAACGGTCAGCGCCGAACTGCAGCGCAATGCCGGCTTCCGTGTCGAGCGCATCTCCCGCCGCGGCGACGAGCTGTACATCGATGGCTACCAGACCCGCTATCTGCACGCCGCCAAGGGCCTGGGGCGTGCCACGCGCATTCTTGCCAATGCAACCGGCGACGACTACGACTGGTTCACCCTGCGCACCACCCGCGTAGGCATGCCGATCGCCGACCTGTCGATCAACCGGGAAGCGTTCGCGGGCTACCTGGACGGCACCGTCAGCGAAGACGTCCTGCGCCGGAGCACGGAATTGCAGGCGCCTGACTCGCGTGCACGGGAGACGCTTTACACTCCCAAGCGCAGCCCGTTCGGCGGGGGTTTCAACATCGGCTACCGGCAGAACCTCGGCGGTCCCGACGGATTCATCCTCTACCAGGTGGCCGCCAATTACACGGGCAGTGTCTTCGTGCGCGACAACATCTGGCTGACCGGCACCGTCAGTGCCGACGTCACCAACAACTACCACAAGTTCAAGTACAACGCCCCGAGCCGCCTGCCGCGCGTGCGTACGGACATCCGCCAGTACCTGACCACTTCCGACGTCATGCTGCCCAACCTGCAGGCCAACATCGCGGGGCGACTGGCGCCGGACCTGTATGGCATTGCCTATGCGGGCTACCTCGAGTGGATGTATGCCGGCGTCGGCGGCGAGCTGCTGTACCGTCCCAGCGGCGAGCGCTGGGCGGTGGGCGCGAACCTCAACCGGGTGCAGCAGCGCGACTACGACCAGCACTTCGGCCTGCGCGATTACCGCATCACGACCGGCCATGCCACGTTCTACTACGCATTCGATGCCCGTGAGCGCATCATCGGCTCGCTTTCGGTCGGCCAGTACCTCGCAGGCGACAAGGGCGCGACGCTGGACCTGGCCCGCGTGTTCGACAACGGCGTGACCATGGGTGCCTATGCGACCAAGACCAATGTCTCGGCGCGCGACTTCGGCGAAGGCAGCTTCGACAAGGGCATCTACTTCAGCATTCCGCTCGATGGCTTCCTGCCGCGCTCTACCCGCGGTCGTGCCGCGTTCAACTGGAATCCGCTGATCCGCGACGGCGGCGCGATGCTCGGGCGCAAGTACGGCCTGTACGGCATGACCGGCGACCGCGACGAGCGCTTCTTCTACGACAACCTGCGTACCGTCGGCGATTGATAAAAAAGGCCGGGAGCTTACCGCCCCCGGCCTTTCATCTGTCTTGTCCCTGGCAGGTCGCGGGCGCTTAGAGGTAACGCACCCAGCTCTTAACGCCCTCATCCATCAGCGTGTAGACGTGCTCGAACGCAGCACGCTGCTGGCGATAGGGATCAGGAATCTCGCGATCGGACTGCCATTTCCCCAGCAGGAAGGTCTTGCCCGATGCCTCCGGCGCAATCTCGATGATGCGATGGACGTGCTTGCGCTCCATCACCAGCACCAGATCCGAAGCACCCAGGATGCTGCGGTCGATCTGCCGCGCACGATGGCCGCTGCCATCAAGGCCATGCTCGACCAACAGCGCCTGTGCGGTGGCGTCGACACCATGGTTGACCAGGGCCCCCAGACCGGCCGAGGACACCGTGATGCCCTTGCCCTGCACTGCTTCACGCAGCATCACTTCAGCCGACGGACTACGGCAGATGTTGCCGACACACACAACCAGAATATTCTTGAACACGGACTACGGCTTCCATCAGTTTTTCGGTACATGAAACGCAGCGCCCGGCCGCTGCTGCAGACCGGGCGCTTCCACGCGGGCGGGGCCGACGCAACGCCGGCAACAGCCTCGGTGCCTAGTATGCCGATTTCTGGCCCAGCACCTTGAATGCCGTCATCACGATGATGCGCACATCCAGCGTCGGGCTCCAGCGGCGGATGTAATCGATGTCGTACTGCACGCGTTTCTTCATCGAACGCAGTTCGGGAGTCTCGCCCCGCAGTCCATGCACCTGTGCCCAACCGGTGATGCCCGGCTTCACGTAATGGCGGTGCATGTAGCGGTCGATCAGGCGCTCATAGTGGTTGTTGTGCTGCACGGCATGCGGCCGCGGCCCAACCACCGACATGCTGCCGCCCAGCACGTTGAAGAACTGCGGCAGCTCGTCCAGGCTGCTGCGGCGCAGGAAGGCGCCAAAACGGGTGACGCGCGGATCGTTGCGGGTGGCCTGCGTGATCTTGTCCGAAGAACCCTCCGCATGAACCCGCATCGAGCGGAACTTCAGCATCGAGAACTCCTTGCCCCCCAGACCGTGGCGGCGCTGGCGGAACAGCACCGGGCCAGGCGAACTGAGCTTCACGCCAACGGCGAGCACCGCAAACACGGGCGCCAGCACGATCACCGCCAGGCCCGCCACCAGTATGTCCTCAATGCGCTTGACGAGCCGGAAGTTGTGATCCGCCACACCCTGCCGCACACCAATCATCGGCACGTTGCCAACCTGGTGCACACCCGGATTCAGGGTGCCCCAGCCCGTGGTATCCGGAATCAGCCGCACCGGTACCGGGAAGCGCTCGATCTGCTTCAGCATCGCCTTCATGTCACCGGCGTCGCCCGGGGTCATCGACACCCACAGCTGATCGAATTCGCCACGATGCTTGTCCATGTAGCGCGGCAGGTCAGCCAGCGCCCCCAGGCAACGGGGTGCATCGCCGCCGCGGCGCATCGCAAGATCGCCCTTGGCGGAGAAGTAGCCGACCACTTCCTTGCCCAGCTCAGGCTTGCCGCGCAGCAGGCGGTGCAGCTTCAGCCCCGACGAACGCAGGCCGACCAGCAGCACGCGCTCGCGATCCAGGCCGCGCGAACGCAGGCGGTGCAGCTGCACCCGCAGCAGAACGCGCACGCCGACCATGCCGATCAGACCAGACACATACCAAGTCAGCAGCCAGCGCGTGGGAACGGCCCCGGCCATGTCGACCAGGACCGCATAGAAGGAGAACAACCCGAAACTGCAGGACCATGCCAGCAGCAGCACCCACAGATCCACCACGAGGCCGCGGCCACGCCAGGCCCGGTACACCGGCCCGATCATGAAGCAGACCATCGCACTGAGCAGGACAGCGCCGAACACTACCCGCTGCGACTTATCCGGCACGCCCGAACCATAGAAAACGAGGTGGGACAGAACCGCGGTGAGCGGGACGACCGCCGCATCACCCAGTCGCAGCGCCAGTTCAAGTGCGGCGCGGGCTTCGACCCGGCGGCGGGCGCGGGCGGGGTGGCTGGAAAGATCTTCTACGGATCCATGTAGCACAAAATTTCTCCTTAAGCGGTTCCGCAGACGGAGACACGATCCGTCGGCCCTTCAGCACCGTTCTCCCCAGCCGGTGCGCGCATTTGATTGTGTTCTGATTGACTTTGTCTCGATTGTGTCTGAAGTCCGTCACAAAAGATAGTCGCCGCATGGCACTTCTTTGACGCGCCCGCCGGGCCTGGCGAGCCGTAGCGTGCTGATTTTCATCACTTTCTCCTCACTGCGCGTGCACTGCAAATCGTGACGCGGCCACGTCAAGCATCCGGCGCCCACCCCGCACTGCACCAAGCCCGGCCACATCCCTCTGCTACCATCGCCGGTTCAGTCCGCCGCATCCCCCACCTGCCCGCGGCGGCACCAACTACGTAACGAAACACAGGAGTCTGCATGTCTTCCGAGCTGCTCAAGTCCCTTGGTCTGGACGCGATCAACGCTGGCACCTACCTGGGCAACGGGGAATGGTCGAGCGCTACCGGTGGTGAGCTGATCACCCCGGTCAACCCGACCACCGGCGAGCCGATCGCGCAGGTCCGCGCCACCACCGAGGCTGACTACGAAACGGTCATCGCCCGTGCCCAGGAAGCCTTCAAGGTCTGGCGCACCACCCCGGCCCCGCGCCGCGGCGAAGCCGTGCGCCTGTGCGGCGAAGCGCTGCGCAAGCACAAGGACGCCCTGGGTTCGCTGGTCGCCCTGGAAATGGGCAAGAGCAAGCCCGAAGGCGACGGTGAAGTACAGGAGATGATCGACATCGCCGATTTCGCCGTGGGCCAGAGCCGCATGCTGTACGGCTACACCATGCATTCGGAGCGCCCCGGCCACCGCATGTACGAGCAGTACCACCCGCTGGGCCTGGTCGGCATCATCTCGGCCTTCAACTTCCCGGTCGCGGTGTGGAGCTGGAATGCCTTCCTGGCCGCCATCTGCGGTGACGTCTGCATCTGGAAGCCGTCCAACAAGACCCCGCTGACCGCCATCGCCTCCATGCGCATCTGCAATGAAGCGCTGCGCGAAGCCGGTTTCCCGGACATCTTCTTCCTGGTCAACGACGCCGGCACCGCTCTGTCGGAAAAGATGGTCGATGACCGCCGCGTGCCGCTGATCAGCTTCACCGGCTCGACCCAGGTCGGCCGCACGGTCAATGAGAAGGTCGCCCGCCGCCTGGGCCGCTGCCTGCTGGAGCTGGGTGGCAACAACGCCATCATCCTCGACGAGACCGCCGACCTGAAGCTGGCCGTGCCGGGCATCGTGTTTGGCGCCGTCGGTACCGCCGGCCAGCGCTGCACCACCACCCGCCGCCTGATCGTGCACCGCTCGATCTACGCCGACGTGCTGGCCACCCTGGTCAAGGCCTACAAGCAGGTGGAAGGCAAGATCGGTGATCCGACCGATGCCGCCAACCTGATGGGCCCGCTGAACAGCGACGGTGCCGTGCAGCAGTTCCTCGATGCCATCGCCCAGGCCAAGGCCGCCGGCGGCACCATCGAAACCGGCGGCACCCGCATCGATCGTGCAGGCAACTTCGTACTGCCGGCCATTGTCTCGGGCCTGAAGAACAGCGACGCGGTGGTCCAGCACGAAACCTTCGCGCCGATCCTGTACGTCATGCCGTACGACAGCCTCGATGAAGCCATCGACATGCAGAACGGCGTGCCGCAGGGCCTGTCGTCCTCGATCTTCACCCAGAACCTGAAAACCGCCGAGAGGTTCCTGTCGGCCGCCGGCAGCGACTGCGGCATCGCCAACATCAACATCGGCACGTCCGGTGCGGAGATCGGCGGCGCCTTCGGTGGCGAGAAGGACACCGGCGGTGGTCGTGAGTCGGGTTCGGATGCGTGGAAGGTCTACATGCGCCGCCAGACCAACACCATCAACTACTCGGATTCGCTGCCGCTGGCCCAGGGCATCAAGTTCGATCTGTAATGCTGTTTTTGTAGTGCCGAGCCATGCTCGGCAGGACGGGCCATGAACACTGCAGGAAGTGCAGCCGAGCATGGCTCGGCTCTACAGGTGATTGACTTCAACGGCCGCCGCGTGGCTATCGCCGGCGGCAGCAAGGGCATCGGCCGTGAACTGGCGCTGGCTTTCGCCGGCGCCGGGGCACGGGTCTCGGTCTGCGCCCGCGGCCTGCCCGGGCTGCAGGCACTGGAGGCCGACGCCGAGACACAGGGCACGCCCGTGCATGTTGTCGCGGCCGACCTGGCCGAGATCGAGCAGATCGGCGGCTGGCTGCAGGCCGCCGCCGATGCGCTTGGCGGCATCGACGTACTGGTCAACAACGCCACCGGCTACGGCATGGCCGACGACGAGGACGGCTGGGCGGCCAGCCTGCAGATCGACCTGATGGCGGCCGTACGCGCCTCCCGCCTGGCCCTGCCTTGGCTGCGGGCCTCGGATGATGCCTGCATCCTCAACCTGTCCTCGATCGCCGCCCAGCAGCCCCGCCCCGGTGGCGCGCCGTATGCGGCAGCGAAGGCTGCGCTGTCCCACTACACCACCTCGCAGGCCCTGGCCCTGGCCAAGGAGCGCATCCGGGTCAATGCCATCGCGCCGGGCTCGATCGAGTTTGCCGATGGGCTGTGGGCCCGACGCCGCGTGGAGGATCCCGCGCTGTACCAGGCCACCCTGGCGCGGATCCCGTTTGGTCGCTTCGGCCACCCGCGCGAGATCGCCGACGCCGCGCTGTTCCTGTGCTCGCCGCTGGCGCGCTGGATCACCGGCCACGTGCTCAACGTGGATGGTGGCCAGGTGTTGATGGGCTGAACCCGGGTCGCGCGCCGCGCTCGCCGGGCATGGCCCGGCGCTACCGCTGCTGTCTCGCCCATGGGCTTGCCGGCCCGCAGGCACTATCATGTGCGCACTGCCAAGGAGGATCCCCATGAGCGTGGCACCCCGACAGACAAGCGGCCTGGCCGTCCTCAGCCTGGTGCTGGGCATCGCCAGCTGGACCGTGCTGCCCTTCGTGGCCAGTATCGTGGCCATCATCACCGGGCACATGGCCCGCAGCGAGATCCGCCGTCGCCCCGCCGAGCTGGAAGGCGACGGGCTGGCCCTGACCGGCCTCATCCTGGGCTGGTTGAACGTGATCATGCTGGGCCTGGGCCTGCTGGTCATCGTCCTGTTCTTCGGCGGTCTGGCCTGGCTGGCCACGCTGTCGAACTGACCGCCATGAGCGCGTCGGACAGCACTGAACGCTTCAGCAGCCGGGTCGCCGATTACGTGCGCTACCGCCCGGACTATCCCGCTGCGCTGATGGACTGGCTGCATGGGCCGATGGCCGTGCCCACCGCGGCGCTCGTCGCCGACATCGGTGCGGGCACCGGCATTTCCAGCCGCCCGTTCCTGGCCGCCGGCCATCCGCTGGTGGCGGTTGAGCCCAATGCAGCCATGCGCGCGGCCGCCGAGCAGTGGCTGGCACCGCAGTTTCCGCTGTTCCGCGCCGTCGATGGCCACGCCGAGGCGACCGGGCTGGCCGATGCCAGCGTCGATCTGGTCAGCGCCGCGCAGGCCTTCCACTGGTTCGACACCGTGGCCGTGCGTGCCGAGTGGCAGCGCATCCTGCACCCGGGCGGACTGGCCCTGATCTACTGGAATTCGCGCCTGCTCGATGCCAGCCCGTTCCTGGTCGGCTACGAGCAGCTGCTGCTGGACTACGGCACCGACTACACCGCGGTGGCCGAGCGCTACCAGGACGATGCCACCATGCAGGCTTGGTTCGGCCACGGCCTGCGCGGCATGATCGAGCTGCCCAACGTGCAGCACCTGGACTTCGACGCCCTGCGCGGGCGCCTGCTGTCTTCCTCCTACGCACCGCAACCCGGGCACGAGCGCCATGCGCCGATGCTGGCGGCGCTGCAGGACCTGTTCAACGCCCACGCGGTGGACGGACAGGTCGCCTTTGAATATCGAACCCGAGCCTTCCTCGGCACGCTGGACTGAACCGACGCATGTATTCGCTTGCCCGCCCCTTCCTGTTCTCGCTCGACGCCGAGCGCGCCCACGGCCTCGGCCTGTCCGCACTGGACACGGCCTACCGCACCGGCACCACGCCGCTGCTGGCCGCACGCATCGCGCCGATGCCGAGCACCGTGTTCGGGCTGACCTTCCCCAATCCGGTCGGCCTGGCCGCCGGTCTGGACAAGAACGGCGAGCACATCGATGCCTTGTTCGCACTGGGCTTCGGCTTCGTCGAGATCGGCACCATCACCCCGCGGCCGCAGGAGGGCAACCCGAAGCCGCGCCTGTTCCGGCTGCCGGCGCACCAGGCCATCATCAACCGCATGGGCTTCAACAATGCCGGTGTCGATGCGCTGGTGCGCAACGTCGAGCGCGCGCGCAACCGTCGCGGGCTGCTCGGCATCAACATCGGCAAGAACAAGGACACCCCCAACGAGCAGGCGGTCGATGACTACATCGCCTGCCTGGACAAGGTCTACCCGCTGGCCGACTACATCACCGTCAACATCTCCTCGCCCAACACCGCCGGCCTTCGCGAGCTGCAGGAAGAGACCGCGCTGCGCCAGCTGGTCAGCCAGCTGCGTGACCGCCAGGAAGCCCTGGCTGCGCAGCATGGCCGCCGCGTGCCGATGCTGGTGAAGGTGGCGCCTGACCTGAGTGAGCGCGACATCGACGCCGCCGCGCGCGTGCTGGGCGAACTGCAGGTGGACGGCGTGATCGCCACCAACACCACCATCGATCGCAGCCGCGTCGCTGGCGATCCGCTGGCCAACGAGGCGGGCGGCCTGTCCGGTGCGCCGGTGCTGGACCAGTCGACCCTGGTGCTGCGTCGCCTGCGCGCGCGCCTGCCCGAATCGGTGCCCCTGGTCGGCGTGGGTGGCATCCTCTCCGGTGCCGACGCAGTGGCCAAGATGGCCGCCGGCGCCGCCCTGGTGCAGTGCTACAGCGGCCTGATCTACCGTGGCCCGTCGCTGGTGGCCGAATGCGTGGAGGCGATCCGTCGCCGCCGCGAAGCGCCCAGCCGTGGCGCGGTGGCACCGCTGTGAGCGCGCCCATGGACGGCCACGACACTTCCGCCGCACCGCTGCGCTGGACCCTTACCGAAAACGCCCCGCTTCAGGCGCTGAACACCTTCCACGTGCGCGCCAACGCGGCGCAGCTGCTGGAACTGCACGACCCTGCCCTGCTGCCGGACGTGCTGGCCCTGCCCAGCGTGGCCAACGGCCCGCTGCTGGTGCTGGGCAGCGGCAGCAACGTGCTCATCGCCGATGACCTGCCGGGCACCGTGCTGGTGTTCGGCAACCGCGACATCAGCTTCCTCGAACACCGTGCCGACCACGCGGTGATCCGCGCCGGCGCCGGCGTGTCCTGGCACGGCCTGGTGATGTTCTCGCTGCAGGAAGGCCTGTCCGGCCTGGAGAACCTCGCGCTGATTCCCGGCACTGCCGGTGCGGCGCCGATCCAGAACATCGGCGCCTATGGCGCGCAGGTGGGTGAGTTCATCCAGACCGTCGAGGCCTGGGACTGCCAGGAGCAGGCCTGGGTGCGCATGGACAACGAACAGTGTGGCTTCGGTTACCGCGACAGCGTGTTCAAGCAGCAGCCCGACCGCTACCTGATCACCGCCATCGAACTGAGACTGCCGCTGCTGCACGATCTGCGCATGGACTACGCCGGCATCCGCGAGGAGCTGCAGGCACAGGGCGTGGAGCTGCCCAGCGCGGTGGACGTGGCCAACGCGGTCATCACCATCCGCCGCCGCAAGCTGCCCGACCCGGACGTGCTGGGCAACGCCGGCAGCTTCTTCAAGAACCCGGTGCTGCCGCTGGAACAGGTGGACGTGCTGCTGCAGCACTTCCCCGAACTGCCGGTGTTCCCGGCCGAGCGCGATGACCGGCGCAAGGTCTCGGCGGCGTGGATGATCGAGTCCTGCGGCTGGAAGGGTTTCCGTGAAGGCGACGCCGGCGTAGCCCCCAGCCATGCCTTGGTGCTGGTCAACCACGGCAACGCCAGCGGCGCCGAACTGCTGGACCTGGCGCGGCGCATCTCCGCGTCAGTGCTGGAGAAATTCGGCGTACCGATCGAACCGGAGCCGCGCCTGCTCGGCGCCCAGTGGTGAACGCCACGGCACGACCCGCGCTCGCCACTCCGGCGCGGGCGGCACTGCTGATGCTCGCCAGCACGATGGCGTTCGGCCTGATGGCCATCGCCATCCGCTATGCAACGCGCTACGCGCCGACCCAGGAAGTCGCGTTCTTCCGCAACGTGTTCGGCCTGCTGGCACTACTGCCGATGCTGCTGCGCCCAGGCCGTGCGCCGCTGAAGACCCTGCAGCTGCCGCGCTACTTCGTGCGCAGCGCGATCGGCCTGGGCTCGATGCTCTGCGCGTTCTGGGCCCTCGGCCACCTGCCCCTCGCGCAGGCGGTGTCGCTGTCCTACTCCACACCGCTGTTCGTCACCATTGCCGCAGTGCTGTGGCTGGGCGAAACCGTGCGCGTGCGGCGCTGGGCGGCGGTAGTGGTGGGTTTCATCGGCGTGCTGGTGATCGTGCGGCCGGGCACGGCAGGCTTTTCCGCCGGCAGCCTGATCGCCGTGGCCGCGGCCCTGCTCAGTTCGCTGGTGGCGATCCAGATCAAGCAGCTGACCCGCGTGGACAGCGCCGACACGGTAGTGCTCTACACCTACGTGTTCTGGGTGCCGCTGTCGCTGGTCCCGGCGGTATTCGTGTGGGTCTGGCCCACCGGCATGGCCTGGGTATGGCTGGTGGCGACGGGCGTGATGGGCACGGTCGGCCAGCTGCTGTGGACGCGCGCCTTGCGCCTGGGCGAGGTATCGGCCCTGACCCCGATCAGTTTCCTGCAGCTGCCGCTGGTGACGCTGTGTGGCTGGCTGCTGTTTGACGAAAGCGTGGACCGATGGACGCTGATCGGTGCCGGCATCATCCTGGCGGCGAATGCGTATATCGCGCACCGCGAGGCAGTGTTGGCACGGCGGGCCGCGAGCGTGGCAGCGACGGCGGCCGCCAAGCCGGCCGAGTAAGGGTTGTTCGGCAGGGCATACAGCCCTGCACCTGCAGAAGCTTCAAGCAACAGCAACAGCCAAAGCCAGAGCGGCATTCCGTGGGTGGCGGGGCACTGTGGGTGTGCGTGGTGTGAGCTGCATGGGCCCGAGGCATGCCTCGGGCGGGTTGGGCAGGACGCCCAACCCCGGTCTTGCCGTGTGCGCAGGACAGCGCACACGAGCAAGCGGCGACCAAGGCTACATGGACGTATCCACGCCGTCCCCGCAAACCCACAGTGCCCCGCCATCCACGGAATGCCGCTCTGGCTTCTGACGTTGACGTTGCTCTGGCCTCGGCAGGTGCAGGGCGCAGCCCTGCCGAAAACCCTATACCGCGCTGTAAGCCCTTTCCGCCGCGCAGAAAACATTCCCCGGAGCAAACAACTCCCCCAGATGATGCAGCGCCTGCCGACGCTGCTGCGGCGGCCGGTAACCGCCCTCCACGCCCATCAACATCTGCTGGAACGCCACCAGATCCTCCAGGACGCGCACATGCCGATACCACGCGATCCACTGCGCATCGCCCAGGTCATCGCCATACCCCTCGGCAAACCCCTGCGGGCGCTCGCGCCCCCAGCGACCACCCACCGCTGCCCCGACGAACATCAGGTCGCGCTCGCGCGGCGCCAGTGACAGACCGTCCCAGTCGATCAGGTGCAGCGCCCCGTCGTGACCCATCAACAAGTTCCCCGCGTGCAGATCGGTATGGCAGGGACGCAGCAGCGGCTCACCCTCGGCCTGCGCCAGCGCCAGCGCCAGCTGCAGCGCCAGCGCACGCCGGTGCAGCGCAGTGATGCGCACGCGCTGTCGCACCCACACCGCGTGGAAGGCACGCCCCCAGCGATCCTGTGCGGCGGGCAACGTCGCCGGTTCCTGCAGCCAGTGCCCTACCTTATCCAGTGCCGCACAGGACAACGATTGCCGCGGCAGTCCTTCGGCAAGCGCCTCCGGCAGCTGAGCCGTGTGCAGCCGACGGAGAATTTCACCCAGACGCTGCCATTGCGCCGCACTCAACGGCGCTTCGAAACCGGACTGCCCCTCGATATACGGAAACAGGGTGAACTGCAGGCCCCACCGCTGCACCGAGGCACCGCCGGTCATGGCCGGCCACGGCGCCACGATCTCCTCGATGCCCAGCGTGCCGCGCAGCCAGTGCAGGCCGTCCCACACCTGCGGCGCCACCTGGTAGCTGCGGCACTTCAACCACCACTGGCTGCCGCGCGCATCGATGCGGAACACGCTCGCGTTGGCGTCGGCACCCACCACGCGCGGGACCACGGCGGTGGCGGTGATGCCGTAGGACTGCTGCAGTACGTCATTGATCTGCTGCGCCGACGCGAAGGACATGGGGCGGTCTTGCCGTGGAATCCTGACGCAGTGTCGCAGATGGCCAAGTCGGTTCGATGGCGATTACGTCACAACATAGCGTCGGTGGACAGCGATGCGCTGCTATGTCGCACCCGCCGCCGCGTGGGCTCAGCGTGCGTAGAACCCCAGGAACATCGCCACCGCCGATTCGGCGACCTTGCGCCGTTCGACCGGGCCCAGCGGCTCCTGGCCCATGGTGACCTGCGGCCAGAACGCGAAGCCCTTCACCAGGCCCTGCAGCTGCTGGTCGGCGAATTCCGGATCGACCTCGCGCAGGCGCCCATCGGCGATCGCGGCGCGGATCCATGCGTTCACGCCGCCTTCCTTTTCGCCCATGCGGCAGACAATCGTCTGCGCACGCTCGGGTGAATGGATGATCTCGGCCATTGCCACGCGCGCCAGGTCGATGAAGTTGGCATCGCCCAACAGGTCCAGCTTCTGCCCGAGCAGCTGCAGCAGCTGCACGTCCAGCGGCTGGTCAGAGCGGTACGGCAGCACGACGGCAGCCGTGCTGCTTTCCCACAGCTCTTCGAGGATGTGGCCAAACAGCGCTTCCTTGCTGGGGAAATGGTTGTAGACCGTGCGCTTGGACACGCCGGCCGCCGTGGCGATGCGGTCCATGCTGGTCGCCTCGTAGCCGGCACTACGGAACTCCTCCACCGCCGCGCGCACGATGGCATCGCGTTTACGGTCGGTCAGGCGTTGCGGGGCACGGGACATGGCAGGAACCAGGAAACTGAACGGATGCCCACATTTTACACCGACCAGTGTACTTTCCCAGAATCGGAAACTACACTGTGCAGTGTACCCAGCGGACGTCCCTGATGAAGCGCCTGCTCCTCATCCTCCTGATCGGAACTCTTGCCGTGACCGCCTACACCTTCTGCAAGTCGTGGTCCCTGCCCCGCTTCCCAGAGTCGCCCCAATTCCGCGACGGCAAGTTCCGCAATGTCCTGCCCAAGCCCGCCATGAGCCTGCGTGATGGTCTGGAGATCTGGTGGGCCTTCATGTTCAACAAGCCCAGTGGCACCGTACCCACGCAGCCGATTCCGGTGCAGGCGCTGGACCGTGCCACGCTCGACGCCGCGCCGGATCGCAGCCTGTTCCGGCTTGGCCACTCCACGATCCTGCTGAAGCTGCGCGGCCAGTACTGGCTGACCGACCCGGTGTTCTCCGAGCGCGCCTCGCCAGTGCAGTGGATGGGCCCGGCACGCTTCCACGCACCGCCGATCAGCATTGAGGACCTGCCGCCGATCGCGGGCGTGATCCTCTCGCACAACCATTACGACCATCTGGACCATGCCGCGGTGATGCAGCTGGCCGGCAAGACCGCGCGCTTCATCGCGCCGCTGGGCGTGGGCGACCAGTTGATTGCCTGGGGTGTGGATGCCGCCAAGGTCGAGCAGCTGGACTGGTGGCAGTCGACCGAGGCCAATGGCCTGCGCCTGACCGCCACGCCGGGTCAACATTTCTCCGGCCGCGGCCTCGGTGACAGCGATCGCAGCCTGTGGGCCTCGTGGGTGATCCAGGACGGCGACTTCCGCATCTTCTTCAGCGGCGATACCGGCTACTTCGACGGCTTCAAGACCATCGGGGAGAAGTACGGCCCGTTCGACCTGACGATGATCGAGACTGGCGCCTACGACAAGCGCTGGGCCTTCGTGCACATGCAGCCAGAGCAGACCCTGCAGGCGCACCTGGACCTGCGCGGCAAGTGGCTGCTGCCGATCCACAACGGCACCTTCGACCTGGCCCTGCACGCCTGGCAGCAGCCGTTCGAGCGCATCACTGCGCTGGCGGCGGCGAAGAACGTGCCCGTGGCCACGCCCATCATGGGCCAGGCGCTGGACATGCAGGCGCCTGTGGCGGGTACGCGATGGTGGGAGACGGCGGAACGCTGACGCGCAGCCGGGCTGTCGCTTTCATCCGGGGTGCTGCAGCAACCGCTCCTGCTCTTTGGCCACATTTGCTTTCAGCGCCGCAGCGGCGAGCTCCAGCAGCTCGCCGCTGACCTTATGGCTGCCGCGCGCGTGCAGCCACGAAAGAATGTCCGCCAGGTGCCAGACAGACGCGCTTCCTTCGTGGACCGGGGCCGGAAACGTCTGTGGGTGTGCGAGCAACAGCTTGCGCATGTTCTGACGCGACATGCCCAGCAGATCGGCCACATCGGTCAGGCCGACCAGGTCGGGGCTGACTTCGATCAGCTCCGCACCGGGAACCGCCTTGCGCACGTCGGCCAAGGCGGACAGCACCGCCTCCTGCGCAGTGGCTGACTGTCGGCAGAACTCGAGCGCCAATCTGCCCGGCCTGCCGATACCCAGCAGCGCATCGTCGCAGCCAGCGTCTGCCAGCTGCTGCTCCAGGCTGCCCGCGTCGCTATCGATGTCGGGCAGGCGGTATTTGAGCGTGAAGGTGAATTCCATCATGGGGAGTCTCCGGGAGATGGCAGGTGCATCATTGCTGGCGGGTGCAGTTTTTGACAACGCGGCACAGGGCTCTTGCATGGTTCAGTGCTTTCCGGGGTGTGCTCCAGATGCTCACGACACAGAATTCCCCGCACCGGCAGTCTTTGTCGTTGTAGGGGCAGTACATCCGCCCCCAGGCATGACTGCCACCAATGCGTAAGCGCCAGCCACGTGATTCGGCGAAACGAAGGGCGGCTTCGATGTCTTTGTCTGGATGGCGCGCACGGGGCATTCCTTTCCCTCGGAGTCTGGCGAGCGGCACCAGGGTTGTCAACTGACAACCACTGGGGCGCACTGGGACGATCGACCCTACTGCCTGGCCACAGCAGCACCAGAGTCATCAGCGACACCCGCGCTCTGGTAGCTGCCAATCTTGGTTGGCGCTCTCCGTCGACCAAGGTCGACGGCTACCAGAGCCCCCGGGGTTCACCCTTGCGGGTGAATCCCGAGACCCGCAGCGACCCGGCCGAGGCACATCGCAATTTCGGTCGCATCCGTCGCGGCCTGCTGGAGGCGGCGCGACGTGATCCGCAGCGCTGCCACGTGATCGATGCCACGGGCAGCGAAGAATCGATCACCGCGCAGATTCTGGACGTGCTGCTGGCCGCCGGTCGACTTCACCCAACCGCAGCCTGATGGCATCAGGCCCGCGCGTGCTTGTTGCGCGAACGGATGCGCCAGCACTGCGCGGCGAAGCCGATCACGAACACCACCGCGCAGCCCAGCAACACCTGCAGCACCACCGGTGCAAGCGGCGCGGCGGCAATGGGATGGCCCACCGGCACGCGGGTCAGCGTTTCGTTGGTGCCCGGCACCAGTGACAGCAGGAAGCTGAAGGATAACGCGAACGTCGACAGGTAAGGCGCCAAGCGGCCGAGGAAACGCAGCCGCCCCGCGAGCACGCCGCCGAAGGCGACCAGCAGCACGATCACCCCGAACGCATGGCCCGGGTTCAATCCGCCGGTGCTGGAAACGGTGAAGGCCGTCGCGACCGACAGCACCAGGCCCAGCAGGTAGACCTTGCCCGAACGCGTGGCCGGGTCGATCGCGCGATGGCGGACCAAGCCATACAGGCCAGCAAGAACCGGGATCAGGCTGACGGCCGTGTGGATCGCGCCGAGGGTGGACAGGGGGTGTGCCATGGGATGTCTCCGATGATGAATAAACCTACTAGTAGGTAGGGCGCGAGAATAAAAAGAAGGCCCGCGCTGCCGCAGGCCCAACACGAACCTCAAACCGCCGCGCTGACCCGCGCGATGGCCAGGCGCGCCAGTGCCGCGAACGTGGCCGCATCACCCAGGCCGCGCGCAGCCAACATCGCGCCGTGCACCGATGACATGAACGCCTTGGCCTCGTCCGTTGCCGAACCCTGCAGCCGCAGGGGTGCTCGCCAGGCACAGCCTGGCGCTACCCGGGGGACGGGGTCCCGGGCGCTGGCGGCGTGAGGATGACGCTCGCGTTTCTTTCACTGACACGCCACCGCTGCCAACGCAGGATCGAATCCCCATCCGGGCTTTACAGAAAGGTGTTCTGCAATGGACAAGAATCGTAGCGAAGGTGCCAAGAACCAGGTCAAGGGCACGGTGAAGGAAGTGGCCGGCAAGGTCACCGGCAACAAGACCCAGGAGCTTGAAGGCAAAGCACAGAAGGGCGTTGGAAAAGTGCAGAGTGCCGTCGGCAGGGCCAAGGATGACGCGCGCCACTGATCTACTGGAATACCCCGCGTCCCACCACGCGGCATCCGGGTGCCCTCAGCCGAGGGCATCTGCAGTCCCGCCCCATGCAACGAGAATTCCCCCCCCTGTGATTTCAACCACCACGCAACGCATCCTGCTTGTAGAGGATGACACGGCCATCCGCGAACTCGCCGAGGATGTCCTGTCCGAGAGCGGCTACGACATCACCGCGGTTGGCGATGCAGAAGCGGCGGTCACAGCACTGTGCAACGCCGGGTCATTCGATCTTCTGATTTCCGACATCCGCCTGCCAGGCATGAACGGATGCGAGCTTGCCCGCCAGGCCATGAGCCAGGACCCTTCCCTGCGCGTGCTGCTCATGACCGGTTACGCTGGCCAGACCGTCGGCGATCCGGAGATCCTGCCTCGCCACGTCCCCCTGCTGCGCAAGCCATTTACGCTGCGGGAGCTTCTGAAGTCGGTGCACTCCACGATCTGAATTCGCCGGCAAGGAGGCGGTCCACACGCCGCTCCAGTTCGGCGGCAGCGAAGGGTTTGGTCAGAATCTCCATCCCAGGCTCAAGGTGCTCACCGCCCACCGCCGCACAGGCCGCGTAGCCGGTGATGAACAGCACAGGCATCGACGGTCGCGACTGCCGACCCGCGTCCGCAACCTGTCGCCCATTCAGCGTTCCCGTCAAGCCCACATCCGTCACCAGCAGGTCGAATGGATGGTCAGTTGCCAACAGCGAAAGCGCTTCGCTGCCATTTGCGGCTTCGGTCACGTGATGCCCGTGCGTGCTCAGCACATCGCGCACCAGCGCGCGGATGGACGTTTCGTCTTCTACCAGCAGCACCGAGCGGCCTGAGATCATCGGCGTATTCGAGGCGTCTGCCACAGGCTCTGAACACGCCACCGGCGCGCCGCTGAACTGCGGCAGATACAGGCTGATCGTGGTGCCATGCCCAAGCGTTGATTGCACATCCACCTGCCCGCCCGACTGCCGGGTGAACCCATAGATCATCGAAAGGCCGAGCCCGGTGCCCTGGCCGATCGGCTTGGTGGTGAAGAACGGCTCGAACACCTTCTCCAGCACGCTGGCATCCATGCCCGTTCCGGTATCGCGCACGGAAAGACGCACGTACGTCGCCGCGGGCAGTCCAAGCTGCTCACCCCGTGCAGCCGTCACCGCCTCGATATCCGTGGAGATGACCAGCGTCCCGCCTTCGGGCATGGCATCGCGGGCGTTGATGCAGAGGTTGAGCAGTGCATTCTCCAGCTGCGGCGCATCCACCAGGACATCGTCGCCGCCGTCCTGCAGCCGCGTTTCGATGTTGATCGAAGGCCCGATGGATCGACTGAGAATGTCCAGCATGCCGCTTACTAGCGAGGAAACACGCACCGACGATGGCGCCAGGGTCTGCCGCCGCGAAAACGCAAGCAGGCGCTGGGTTAGTGCCGCAGCGCGGTCGGCGCCACCTCGGGCCATCTCAAGGTAACGCTGCAGATCCTCCACGCGTCCCTGCCCCACCCTGAGTTCCAGCAGCTCCAGCCCCATCGAAACCGCGGTCAGCATGTTGTTGAAGTCGTGCGCGATGCCGCCGGTCAACTGCCCCAGCGATTCCATCTTCTGGCTTTGCCGTAGCCGCTCTTCCATGGCCATCAGCTCGGCCGTTCGTGCCTGGACCCGCTCTTCCAGGGTCAGGGTCAGCTGCTGCAGACGCTGCTGGGCGATGCGGCGGTCACTGATGTCTGCCGCTGCACCGAACCACTCCCGTACCCGCCCGTCCTCATCCAGCAGCGGTACCGCACGCATCTGCAACCAGCGGACCTCGCCGTTGGGCACCAGGCTGCGGTGCTCGACCTCCAACGCCGAACCGGTCTCCAGTGCCTGCTCGATGGCGGCATCCACTGCGTCACGATCGGCAGGATGGATCAACTGATCGCGCCACGTCCCGCCCGCCTCGCGAAGATCCCCAGCGCCGCCTTGGCGATAGATCAGATTCACCTGCTGCCAATCGGCGGAGATGGCGTAGAGCGACTGCGTCGCTGCGGAAACCAGCGCGCCCAGCCGACGCTCGCTCTGTACCAGTGCCTCCGACGCCTGCCGTTCGGCAGTGCGATCACGAAACACCACCACGTAGCCCACCGCCTCAGCTTCATGGCCACGCAGCACGGTCATCGACCCGTGGGCCCAGAAGCGGCCGCCATCGCGCCGTCGCAGCCAGCGCTCACCGCTCATGCCACCGCGCAGCAGTGCCTGCTCCATGTTGTAGCGAAACCGCTCTGCCTGGCGGTCTTCATCCAGGTAGAGCACCTCGCCATGGCGCCCCAGCACCTCGCTTTCATGCCAGCCGAGAATCTGTTCCGCACCGCGATTCCAAAGTGTCACCAGACCGTCCATGTCGAAGGCGATGATGGCGAAGTCATGTGCACTGTCCATGATCTGCCGGTGCCGAGCCTCGGTCAGCCAAAGGTGCCGCTCCAGCGCGACCTGCGGCGTCAGGTCCAGCCCCTGTACGAAGATGCCCGTCACCTGCCCGGCGTCGTCCTTGCACGGCTGGAACACCACATCGACGATGTGGCGCAGTCCGTGTCCTGCATCGCCTGCACCGCTGTCATAGGCCACCTTGCGGCCGATGTAGGGCTCACCCGTGCGGTACACCTCATCCAGCAGATGCAGGTAGCCCTGGTCCAGCACCTCCGGCAACGCCTCGACGATGGGGCGGCCGACCACCTCGCGGTGGCCGATCAGGCTGGCATAGCCCGGGTTGACCAGCTCGATGCGATGCTCCGGCCCCGCCAGGAATGCCATGAACAGCGGCGATTTATCAAACAGTGCGATCAGCCGCTCGTTCTCACGCGCCAGGCGATCCTGCGCCACCACCATGCCGGTCACCTCCTTGGTCACGCAGAAGGCGCCCGATGGCTGTGCATCCTCGCCGTACAGGGGCGAAAACGAGAACGTCCACCATGTGTCCTCAGGCAGGCCGTAGCGGTTCATCGCCACCGGCACATGCTCGAAGCGCGAGCCCTGGCCGGCAAATGCGCGCTCTATCGGCTCGCGCACGGCCGGCCACGCATCGGCCCACAGCTCGCGCAGCGGCGCGCCCATGGCCTGTTCCAGCCGCGGCCCCAGGATCGGTGCGTAGGCATCGTTGAACAGGAAAACCAACGCGTCGCCCCAGACCAGGTACATGCTCTCGGGGGAATTGAGCATCAGTTCCACCGCGCAGCGCAGGGACGCGGGCCATTGCGCGACAGGACCCAACGGCGTCGAAGCCCAGTCGTGCGAACGCACGCGTTCAGCAGCAGCGCCTGCGGCACGGGGAAACACGGGGGAATGAGCGGGCACTTCAGTTCCTGGTCAAAAGCGGGAGTCGCAGCACCCCAGGGGCACCCCGCCCGCTGCAGAAATGAGACTGTCGACACCAATGTACGGCATCGAGGAGAACGCCGCCGTCAAAGAAGTCCCTTCGGCGCGCTCGCCCGCAGAGCGCGTGAGCAAAGCCTCACGCCTGTCCAAAGGCGGCTCCGTATAGTGACGCGCGTCACACACGATCCCCTTCCATGCTCCGTGCGTTTGCCTATTCCAGCCACATGTCGCCGGATCTCTCCGATGAAAAGATCCGCAGCATCATCTCCCACTCGGCCTCGTTCAATCGCGTTGCAGGCGTTACCGGCGCACTGCTCGTCAGTGGGCAGCAATTCTTCCAGTATCTCGAGGGGCCGCCCGACGGCGTGGAGACGGTCATGCGCCGCATCCAGGAAAGCCGGTCGCACCACGCACTGGTGCGGGTGCTGGACACCTCCATCGCCACGCGCGCGGTGCCGTACTGGGCGATGACGCGGGTCGAAACCGGGCAGACCGTGGTATCCGGCCTGGTCAATGCGCAGTGGGACGAATTCGGCCAACCGCGCAGCGATGCCAGCGCCGGCATGGCGCTTCTCGCATCGCTGCTGCGTCCGCACTTCCCCACACTGGGCGGGGAAGCTCGTCAGGCAGGCATCACGCAGCCTCGCGCCGCCCCAGCGAACCCATCGTGAAGATATACCCCGCATCGAGCAGGAAGCCCCGCATGCGCTGCTCGGCCGTGCGCGGGCAGGTAATCAGCTCCGGCCCATACAGGGCGTAGACCCAGTGGTCTTCGCCCAGCTGCTCGCGGCGCACCCCCGAACGCGGCGACTGGCAGGCCCAGGTCCACGCCTCGCGCAACCGCTCCGGGCCAATCGACTGACCATTGCGCAGCCGGAAACTCAGCCAGCGCACCATACCGCGGTTCGATTCTTCCATGCTTCCCCCTTGTGTGAGGACACACCCTAGCGGCTCACCCCGTCATGCCGAAGTGAGCGCGCTCAAACGTGGGGCAGCTCCCAGAAATCCACCAGCGCACCGAGGCCGGGCACCGCACGTCGATCGTCGCGCACGGTGGGGAATTGCCGCTTCCACTTGCCGGCCGCAATGGCATGCAGGGCCGACACGTCCACGCTGCGGCAGACCATCGACCAGGTGCGGAAGTAGCGCTCGCTGACCGCTTCATCAAACTGCACCACCACGTTGCCATGGCGCGTGGCGGCCTCGATCCGGCTGAAAACCTGGTAGATGGCCTCTTCCGGGCCTTCCAGATACTGGAAGAACCGGTGTCCATCGAACAACAGGATGCCTGTGACGGACAGGGCCTGGTTGCGCGCCATGGCGTCGATGAGCAGTTCATCGATGGACGTGGCGGCCAACGGGTAAGACACGGTGCTCTGGTAGGCCAGCGCATGCAGAGGCAAGGCAGACATGGGTACTTCCGGGAAAGAGGAAAGCGCGGCGCAGGATCTTGCGCCTCGGTCGCTTCAAAAGCGTGCAACACCTTACCCAGCCCTCCGTGCGGACAGCGTGACCAGCAGTCGACCCCATCAGCCCCTCACTCAATGCGACGACACATACACCGCATCCACCGGCGCCGGTGGCAGTGCGAAGCTGCGCCGCATCCGCGCCACCTCGGCCGCCGGCGGCAGCGCGAACAGGCGCTTGAATTCGCGATTGAACTGCGACGCGCTGGCGTAGCCCACGCCCAGCGCCGCCGCCTCGGCCGTCATGCCCTGGCGCAGCATCAGCAACCGCGCCTGGTGCAGCCGGGTCGACTTCACGTACTGCATCGGCGAGGTACCGGTGATGGCACGGAAGTGATCGTGGAAGGTCGGCACGCTCATCTCCGCCTCGGCCGCCAACGCGTCCACATCCAACGCCGTCGCGTAGGCCGCATGGATATGCCGCAGCACCTTGCCGATGCGGCCGAAACGCCCGCGCATTGCCAGTGCCTCGCGCATCGCGCCGCCCTGTGCACCGGTCAGCACACGGAAATACAGCTCGCGCACCAACGCCGGGCCGAGCAGCGCCGCCTCCAGCGGATCGCCCAGCGCCTCCAGCAGCCGCAGCACGGTGGCCTGCATCGCCGGCTCGATCGGGCTGGCCATCATGCTCTGCGCCGGCGCGGGCACGGCGTCCGCGTGCGCGTGCGCGTGCGCCTCCAACTCCAGCATCAGCTCCGCGGCCAGCTGCAGGTCCAGGTGCAGGTAGATGGCCAGCAGCGGCGCGTCGGCGCTCGCCTCGGTTTCCATGGTGAACGGCACCGGCACCGACACCGCCAAGTAGTGCTGCGCGTCGTACTGGTAAACCCTCGCGCCCATGTAGCCGCGCTTCACGCCCTGGCAGACAATCACGATGCCCGGGTCATACAGCACCGGCGCCCGCGCCAGCGGCCGGTCCGAGCGCAGCAGTCGCACGCCTGGCAGGGCCGTCAGCGTGTAGCCCTCCTGCGTGGCCTGCGCCCGCAGCAGGTTGACCATGCGCGCCTGCATCGACGGTTCAACAGCGGCCACGGGCACCTCATAGGAATAGGCAAGAATGCCCGAATCCTAGGTCTGGGCCGTCGCCCGGGCAAGCACTAACGTGCAAGTCCCGCAACCAAGACCCATGACCATGACGACCTCCCGCCTCCTCCTCATCACCGGCGTCAGCAGCGGTTTCGGCCGCGCCCTCGCCCTGCAGGCCCTGCAGGCCGGCCATCGCGTGGTCGGCACCGTGCGCAGCGAAACCGCCCGCCACGACTTCGAAGCCCTCGCCCCCGGCCAGGCCTTCGCGCGCCTTATGGACGTCACCGATGCCGACGCCATCGATGCCCTCGTCCCCCATATCGAAACCTACATCGGCGCCATCGACGTGCTGGTCAACAACGCCGGCTACGGCCACGAAGGCGTCCTCGAGGAATCGACACTCGCCGACCTGCGCCAGCAGTTCGAGGTGAACGTGTTCGGCCCGGCGGCCCTCATCAAGGCCGTACTGCCGCACATGCGCGCGCGCCGCCGCGGCCACATCCTCAACATCACCTCGATGGGCGGCTTCATCACGATGCCGGGCATCGCCTGGTACTGCGCCAGCAAGTTCGCGCTGGAAGGCATCAGCGAAGTGCTGGCCAAGGAAGTGGCCGGCTTCGGCATCCACGTCACCGCCGTCGCGCCCGGTTCGTTCCGCACCGACTGGGCCGGCCGCTCGATGGTGCGTTCGCCACGCGCGATCGGGGATTACGACGCCCTGTTCGATCCCATCCGCAGCGCGCGCGAGGCCAACAGCGGGCAGCAACTGGGCGATCCGGTCAAGGCCGCGCAGGCCATGCTGCAGCTGATCGACAGCCCCGCCCCGCCCACCCACCTGCTGCTGGGTAGCGATGCCGTGCAGCTGGTGCGCGGCAAGCTGCAGGATCTGGCTGCAGGTATCGAAGAGTGGGAGGGCCTGAGCCGTTCGACCGACGGCTGAGCCGCTGCGTGGCCCGGCGCTACCGGGGCGCGACCCTGTGGGTCGGCACCGTGCCGGTCCGTTGGCCACGTGAAGGCCGCGCGCACGGTTTGCCCTCCCCCCGGTTGTAGCCTGAGCGCCTACCAGCAGCCAGGGAGGCGCGAGGGTGAATGCATCAATCCGGCAGGTGAACCTGCAGCGGCTGATCCTCGCGCTTGCCACGCTGTCGGCGATGGTCATGCTGGGCAATACGCTGTGGGCCAGCTACCAGGTGCAGCGCCAGCAGCTCATTGAAAAAAGCCTGGAAGCCAACCGCGTGTACGCGCACTCGCTGGCCCAGTCCACCCAGCACTTCGTACTGAACGCGCAGCAGCAGCTCGCGGTCGGGGCCGAGCGCCTCAGCCGTGAGCTTGGCCAACCGGCGGCGCATGACGATGAAGTCGAGCGCATCAAGCTGCAGACCGATGCCTTCAACAGCGTCATCGCGGTGGACGCGCAGGGCGTGGTGGTCGGCACCTCGCCCACGCTGCCGGAACTGCAGGGCAAGGCACTCACCAGCGCCGCCAATCGCAAGGCGCTGCAGCAGCGACTGCCGATGGTCAGCGACCCGTTCATGGCCCACACCGGCAACCTGGTCGTCACCCTCTCACATCCGGTGTTCGACGCCGACGGCGACTACGCCGGCTACATCACCGCCTCCATCCACCTGCGCGACCCGAACGTCCTGCATTCCCTGCTCGGCACGCACCCCTACGAGGATGGCTCGTACCTGTACGTGGTCAGCCGCGACGGCACTGTGCTCTACCACCCCGAGCCTGACCGGGTCGGCCAGCCCGCCACCCGCAATGCCGCCGTCGAAGCACTCAGCCAAGGAAGCGCCGGCGCACTGCATTCGCACAACCGCCACGGCGTGCACATGCTGGCTGGCTTCGCACCGGTGCCCGCTGCCGGCTGGGGCATCGTCGCCCAGCGCCCCATCGAGGCCGCCACCGCACCCATGGGCAGCCTGTTCGGCACCGTGCTGCGCAATGCCGCGCCGCTGGGCCTGTTGTCGCTGGTGCTCATCTGGCTGTGCTCGCGACGCATCGCCGCGCCGCTGCAGCAGTTGGCCCGGCACGCGCAGGAAGGCGATGTTGGTGCCGCCATTTCCCGGGTCAAGGCGGTCAATTCCTGGTATTTCGAGGCCGCGCAGTTGAAGCAGGCCGTGCTGGTCAGCTTCCGCAACCTCAGCGACCGCATCGGCAAGCTCGACCTGGCCGCGCTCACCGATCCCCTCACCCAGCTGCTCAACCGGCGCGGGCTGGAACGCGCGCTCAGTGCGCTTACCGCCTCCGGCATGCCGTTCGGCGTCATCACCCTCGACGTGGACCATTTCAAGGGTGTGAATGACCGCCACGGCCACGACGCCGGTGACCAGGTCATCGCTGGCGTCGCCCAGAGCATGCGCGCCAATGCCCGCCCGCAGGACGTGCTGTGCCGCCTCGGTGGCGAGGAGTTCCTGGTGCTGCTGCCGGAGGTCACCGCCGATGACGCGCTTCAGGTGGCTGAGCGCCTGCGCGCTGCCATCGAAGCGCAGGTCTTCGCAGAGGTCGGGCACGTCACCATTTCCGCCGGCGTCAGCCATTACCCGGAAACCCAGGCCAATCCGGATCTGGCCATCCGCCAGGCCGACAAGGCGCTGTACCGGGCCAAGCACGGCGGCCGCAACCGTGCCGTGCTCTACCGCAGGCGCAACCATCGACCTGCAGCGCCCTCTTGACGTGGTGCTTGCCGCGTCTACACGGCACCACCGCAATACACCTGCAAATCTGGCAGTGCTCATAGTTCGAGGCATTGCGACGATCTGGCTCCCGCGCTCCCGTTCAACCGGTTAAAGGACATGGCCCCTACCCGCTCTGAAGAACGCATGTCGACATTGGGCAGCCTGGATGCCCTGGACGAGGTTGTCAGCAGTTCACTGGACCGCCTCACCGAACTGGCCACGCGCCTGTTCCGGACCGGCGTGGCCTTCGTTTCCCTCGTTGAGACCGAACGCCAGCGGATGATCGCGCGGCAGGGCCTGGACGCTACCGAAATGCAGATCGAGCATTCCATCTGCGCTCACACCATCCGCTCGGCCGACGGCATGGTGGTCGCCGACCTCCGCTACGACCCTCGCTTCGCTGGCAACCCGCTGGTGGTGAATCCGCCACATCTTCGGTTCTACGCCGGCGCGCCGTTGCTGGCCAAGAATGGCATAGCCATCGGCGCCCTCTGCGTGATGGACCCTGCAACCCGAACGTTTTCCGAAGACGACCGCAGGCAGCTTCAGACAGTGGCCATTGCGGTGATGAACGAGCTTGAGCTGCGGGTCCTCACGGGCCGCCGCGACCCTGTCAGCGGACTGCCCAACCGCCATCAGTTCACCCTCGACTATGCCGCCTGGTCGGCACGCGCCCCACAGCGCATGTGTGTGGCCGTATTGGTAGACGTGCTGGATCTACCAAGGGCAAATGAAGCTGGGCAGGTGCTGGGCATGGCTCCGCTGGAAGCGCTCATCCGCCGCGCGGGTGCGCGCATCAAGTCCGCCCTGGAAGGCGTCGCCGAGGTCTACCACGTGGGGGTGACCCGGTTTGCATTTGTGCTGAGAAAGTCTGATGGTGAGGCTGCCGAGCGGATGGTGAACGAGCTGCAGGGCCGGCTGACCCGCCCCATGCTGGCTGCCGCCGTACCAATGTCCCCGATGTTCCATGCCGGCCTGTGCGAGATCGAACTGGACCGTCACAGCGCCGACGATGTCCTCCGCCGCATGCTGATCGGCCTTCACTGCGCGCACAGCACCGGCGCACCGTTCTGCTGGTATTCGGCCAGCCGGGATGCCGGATTGAAGCGCGGCTATCGTCTGGCGACCGACGCAGAGCGCGGGCTTCTGAATGATGAGTTCTATCTGGTGTACCAGCCGCGCTATCGCGCGCGGGATCTGGTGCCGGTGGCCGCTGAGGTACTCCTGCGCTGGAACCATCCCGACCTGGGCGCAGTGAGCCCAGCCGAATTCATTCCCGTGTTTGAACGCACTGCACTGATGGAGGTGGTGACCGACTGGGTACTCGACCGTGCATTGACGCAAGTGGCCCAGTGGCGTCGGGAAGGGATTTCAATGCTGCTGTCCATCAACCTGTCACCGCGTGATGTTGCACGTGCTGGCATGGCCACCTCCCTGCTTGCACATATCGAGAGGCACGGCCTGCGGTGCCAGGATGTGGAGATCGAAATTACCGAAGGCGAGTGGCTCCGCGCAGATTCCCCGCCCGGCGAGCAACTCAGAGAGCTGGCTGCCGCGGGAGTGCGCTTGGCCGTGGATGATTTCGGCAGTGGCTACAGCAACTTCGGCTACCTCACCGAGTTGCCCATCCACACCATCAAGCTGGACAAGTCGATGATCGACGACCTGTCCACGGATACCCGCGCGCAACTGAAGGTGCAGGCAGTCATCAGACTGGCCCAAGGCCTGGGTTACAACACGGTGGGCGAAGGTGCCGAGACCGCTGAGCAGGTGGCCTTGCTGCAGGCGTACGGCTGCGACGAGATCCAGGGCTTTGCGCTCTCCCGGCCGGTCAGTGGCAACGGGCTGGCTGCGCTGCAGACGGTACCGTACGCACCGGCCTGAACCCAGCCTTCGCTGAACAGAAATTTGGGCATTCATGTTTTGCTGACACCGTTGAGCTCGCTTAAACGGCATGATGTCGCCGCCGCAGCAGTGCCCCTTCCACTGGAATTCTCTTGCAGCCGTCTTCCCTTTCGGCCGGACAACCGGCCTCGCCGTCGCGTACCTTCTTTGAATACTTGGCCGTACGGGCCGGTGAGCAGTGGTTTGCCGTGGATGTGCAGGCCACCGTCGAGATACGCGGTCCGGAAGTCTTCGACCGCCCGATCAGCGAAGGCCGCCCTACCCTCACCGTTCGCGATCAGGTCCTTCGCGTAGTCGACCTGCGGCGCCTCAGCGGACTGACGCCATTTATCTACAGCTGCCCGGCGATGACGCTGGTGCGCGCCGGCACTGACGTAATCGGCTTGGCTGTGGATGAAGTGGGCGACATCGAAAGCGTGCCGCGCAAGCAGCTGCGGGCCGACAATCCGCTGGGGTATGTGTTCTGCAGCCAAAGCATTGCCATGGCCGACAACAGCGAAATACCGCTGATAGACCCGATGTTGTTGATTGCCGCGTAAGCGCATCGCCGGACATGGCCCGGCGGACGCAGCGACGGAACGGTAGCGCCGGGCCATGCCCGGCGGACGCGGCGACGGAACGGTAGCGCCGGGCCATGCCCGGCGGACGCGGCGACGGAAAGATCACAGTAGTGCCAGCCCATGGCTTGCAGCATGTATCCCGTCCGGCTTCAGTCAGCCGAGCATAGGCTCGTCCCTACAGCGCGATGGCAAGCACCAGTGCGATGACGAATGCGGACGTCAGCAGGAACGACGCCAGCACGAACCCCACCGCAGGCAAATAGCCCACGTCATTCAACGCCATGAAGGTGCGCGCGCGCGCCCACAGGTACCAGACCACCGCCACGAACCCGATCGCCGCGCCCCACCCTTTCGCTTCCCCGCCCACCGCCTGCGACACCGCAAGCAGCAACACGAAGGGGCACGCCAGGAACGCCTGGATGGAGAACGGCTCACGCAAGGTGTCGCGGTCAATCGGCAAGCGTTGCCGCCACAACGTGCTCAGCGCCGCGCCCAGCGCAAAAATGCAGAACACCGCCGAGCGCGTCAGCAGCAGGCCCTGCTCGCTGGAGAAAAGCAGCTTGCCCAGCGGCCCGGATACCGACAGCGGTGCCTGACGCAGGGTCATCTCCAGCGCGTGCGCCAGCACCACCGACAGGATCAACATCAGCACCGGGCTGATGGCATCGGCAAAGCGGTGCTCCGGGTCCTTGGCGAACTCGCGCCGCGTGTAGCTCGCCACCTCGCCCGGTCGCACCAGTACCCGCCACAGCGTGCGCGGGTAGAACACCAGCCAGCCCACCAGTTCGTAGAGAAACTCCTCAAGCGATCTAAGCAGTCGGATCAGGTCCATGGGATCAGGAGCACCGTCAGGGGTGGGGCCAGCTTACCGCCAGCGCGCCCCGCTTCAGTAGTGCCAGCCCATGGCTGGCAGCACTTGCGGCAGCCAAGCATGAGCTTGGCTTTACCGGCACCCCGCTGCGTCCGGCGCATGCGGCGGCCAGGCCACCACGACCCGCAGTCCGCCCAACCGTGCAGAGCGCTGCAGCGTGACCGTCGCCCCGTGTGCCTCCGCAACACCACGGACAATGGCCAGGCCCAGGCCGCTGCCCTCTACGCCACTGCCAAGAATCCGGTAGAAACGATCGAATACACGGTCGCGCTCTTCCTCGGCAATGCCCGGGCCACTGTCGTCCACGCTGAACCAGGCGGCGCCATTCTCCTGGCCCACTTCTACCAGGACTTCGCCACCGCTCGGTGTGTAGCGGATGGCATTCTCAAGCAGATTGCGCACCAGCGCACCCAGCCCGGCCTCGTCTCCCCTCACCTCCACTGGCGACAGGGTGAGCGACAGTCGCAATGAATGCAGTTCCAGCAGCGCGCGGAGGGCATCGACTTCAGTGGCCACCAGCGCGTCCAGACTCAGCCGCGCGATAGGAGACCGTGCGGTCGCCTCGGTCCTGCTGAGCATCAGCAACTGCGCCACCAGTCGCTCCAAGCGCACCACCGAATCCTGCAGCAGGTCCTGCGCCTTGAACCGGGCGGACCCGTCGGCGGCCAGGCGCGCGTTGTCTGCGTGCACCTTCAGCGCGCTGATGGGGGTGCGCAGTTCGTGGGCAGCGTCGGCCACGAAGCGCCGCTCGCGCGCCAACGCTGCGTGCAGCCGCTGCAGCAGGCCATTTACCGCCTGCACCAGCCCGTGCACCTCGCGGGGCACATTGCCCAGCTCCAGCGGCGACATCCGCTCCGGATCTCGCTCGCCAATCTGGTCCGAGACCCGCTGCAGCGACCGTGTCACGTGGCTCACGCCCCACCAGATCACCAGCGCCATCAGTGGCAGCGCCAGCAGCAGCGGCAATAACGTGCCACCGGCAATATCCTCGGCCAGCTCCTCGCGAATGTCCGAGCGCTCGCCCGACTGGAACCAGCGCCCCTCGCCAGTGCGCAACGTGAAGGTGCGCCACTGCTCGCCATCAATCACAGGGCTCGCGTAGCCGGCCACCAGTGCAGCCATTGGCGTGACCGGGGCGCTGTCCGAGCGCAGCAGCAGCCGTGATTGCCGATCCCATACCTGGAAAGCCAGCTTGCTTTCATAGGCGTGGCCGTCGGTGAACGCCAGCGCTTCGCCCACGCCTTCGGCGCGCCCGTGCCAACCACGCAGCACGATCGGGTCCCCAGGAAACGCGCTGAGGTCACCGAGCGGTTCATCCACCAGCCCCACCAGCACCCGTGTCGACTGCACCAGCCGGGCATCGAACATCTCCCCGGCTTCCTGCAGGCCGGCGCGATAGCTGAAGAAACCAGCCACGGCCATCAGCACGGCCAACGTGCCCAGCAGCGTGATCAGCAATGTCCGGCGCATGGAGGTCATGCGTCAGCATCCGGTGCCTGGCCCAGTGCGTAGCCGATGCCGCGCACCGTGCGGACGATGCCGGGGTCGACCTTGCGCCGCAGCTGGTGCACGTGCACATCCACCGCGTTGCTGGCCACGTCTTCATCCCAGCCGTACAGGTGTTTCTGGATGGTTTCCCGTGCCATCGGTCGCCCGTTCTGTTCCATCAGCAGCCGCAACAATGAAAATTCCCGCCGGGTCAGGTCCAGCATCCGGCCCTTCCAGCGTGCCTCCAGCGTGGCCGGGTCCAGATGCAGGTTGCCCGCATCCAGCGTGGGTTGCGCCCTGCCGCTGCTGCGCCTGACCAGGGCGCGCACGCGCGCCAGCAGCTCGGCGGTGTCGAACGGTTTGCCCAGGTAATCATCCGCGCCAACATCCAATCCCAGGGTACGGTCGCTGGCCCGCTCGCGGGCGCTCAGCACCAGGATCGGCACCGGGTTGGCCGCCGCGCGCAGGCGGCGGATCACTTCAATGCCATCCACCCGCGGCAGCCCAAGGTCCAGCACGACAAGGTCGAAATCGCCATCCTTGGCCGCCAGTAGAGCCGCCGTGCCATCCTCCACCCAGTCCACCGCAAAGGCTCCGCGACGCAGGGCTGTCCGGATGCCCTCGCCCAGGGAGCGGTCATCTTCTACAAGGAGAATGCGCATGCCGGCAGTGTCCGGTTGCCGGTGCTACTTTGCAAGATGGCCCACGACATCCTTCAACTTGGCCTCGGCCTCGTGGCGACGACCGGCGTCGGCCACCTCCCGCCCAGGCCGGGCCGGCGCCGTCACGGCCTTCTGCAGCGCCGCCTGCGCCAGCGCCCACTCCTTCTGGTCACGAAGGAAGTCGCCATAGAAGTAGTTCGCATCAATGCCGTTGGGGTCGATGTCCAGGCCCTTCTTCAGCATCCGGCGTGCCTGGTCGTCATCACCAAAGCCCAGTGGCCAACCGGGCACCTGGTAGTACAGCGCGCCCAAACTGGTGTACGCCGCGCCATCCAGTGCCTGCGGGTCCAGCTTCAGCGCCGCCTCGAAATCGGCACGCGCCTGCTTGACCAGGCTGAGCGCGCCCATGCCGCCCTTCTCGCCCGCCAGGCTGGACAGCACGATGCCTTCCCAGATCAATGCACCCGCATCCCTGGGCGCAGCCTGCCGTGCCTGCGCCGCCTGTTTTGACAAGGCAGCAAACGCGGCCTCGCGCTGGGCCTTGGGTGTCTGGTAATTGATCTGTGCCCAGCGGTCGCGCACCTGCGCCACCGTTGCCGACGGCTCTGCTGCCACGGCCACCCCGACCAGCACGACGGCGGCGATGAGGATGAGATAGAACATGGTCTTAGCCTGCGTGCGCTTCATGGGAAGTGTCCTGATCTGGGTGATGTGTGGATGGGTGTGGGACCGCGGAGGGGCTACTGGCATGGCGCCTGATGATCGGCAACTGCCTGCGCAGACTGCGATCCACCAGTTCCGGCAGCAGCCCGTTCAAGCGTGCAAACAGTCGCTCCGGCCAGCCCAGCTGCAGCCGCGGGTTTCCCGAGCGCAGCGCCGCCAGCAGCGCTGCCGCCACGCGCTCGGCCGGGTCGTGGGCCACGCCCAGTTCGGCGTTCATGGCGTCGACGGCCGCACTGTTGAAATCCGTGCGCGTCGCACGCGGCGAGAGGTACTGGAACGTGACCGTGCTGCCCGCATACTCGCGGCCCAGCGCCTCCACCAAGCCACGCAGACCGAACTTGCTGGCGCTGTAGGCGACAAATCCGGGGAACGCCAGGCTGCCGAACGTCGAGCCGAGCACCGCCACACTGGCCTTCGGCTGGCGCTCCAGCAACGGCAGCAGCGCATGGATCAGCAGCATCGATCCCACCAGGTTGGCCTGCATCAGCTGCTCAAGCGACTGCGCCGATTGGCCTGCAAACAGTCCGAAGGCAGCGCTCGCATGGCCCACCACCAGCATGGAAGGTGCTGTCTGCAGCGCCTCCGCCTGGGCGAGCACCGTGCTGCGGCCCTCGACCGTGCCGATATCGGCCGCCACGGCCACCACCTTGCCTGCCGGCAGCGTCGAGGCCAGCGCCTGCAGGCGCGGCCCATCGCGGCCTACCGCCACCACCGTTGCGCCCTCGCCCACCAACCCTGCGCACAGCAGGCGACCGATGCCACCGCTTGCCCCGGTCAATATCACCGTTCGTCCGCGCAGTTCCATCACGCGGCCTCCGCCAGTCGCGCGCCACTACCGCGCAGCGTGCGGAAGATATCGCCATACAGCACGTAGAAGCGACGTGCCGCGTGGATGACGGCCGCCTGGTCGGCCGGGTCGTCCAGCCTGTCCATCAACGACTTGAAGAACCCCACATGCTCGATATCAAGATCGCCATGCGAGAGCAGGTAGCTGAAGGCATTGCGAGGCAGATCCAGCGTGGCCTGCAGGCTGTTGGCGGCCTGGGTGGCCAGCGCCACGCTGGTGCCCTCCAGCACCAGCACCATGCCGAAGAAGCCGACCGGGTTGCCGCGCTGGATGGTGTCGTAGGCATAGCTGACCATCAGCTCGGTGGCCAGCGCCGGCTCGGACGCCGCCGCTGCGGCGCGGTCGCCGCCCGCCCCGGCAATATCGTCCAGCACCCATTCCTGGTGGCCCATCTCCTCTTCGATGTACTCGCCAATGGCCGCGCGCAGCCATTCCAGCCGTGCCGGCAGGCGCGCGCCGCAGGCCATCAGCAGCGGCACCGTGTGCCGCACGTGGTGGTACGCCTGCTGCAGGAACGCCAGGTAATCACTGCGATCGATCCGCCCGGCCAGTGCATCGCCGATGATCGGAATCTGCAGCAGCGTCTGCCGCTCGCGCGTGGTTTCGGCCAGAAGAAGGTCGTGGAAGGTCATGCGTGGTCTCCAGTGGAACTGAAAGCGGGTTGGCCGTAGGCGGCATCGATCCCGGTCTGGTAGTGGGCGAGGATGGCCTCGCGGCGCGGCCTGCCGTTGGCGGTCAGCAGGCCCGACTGCGCGGTGAAGGGCGTTGCCAGCACGTAGCGGGCAATCCGCGCGTAGTCGGGCAGCCCCGCGTTGATGGCGGCCAGGGCCGCTTCCAGCGCTTGGGTGCCCTGCTGCGGGAACCGCGGCACCAGCACCGCCACGTTGTCCGCCCGGGCCTCCCCCCATACCAGCGCCTGTGCGATGGCCGGATGCGAAAGCAGCTCGCTTTCCACCCACTCGGGCGAGACATTGCGGCCGAAGGCGGTAATGAACACGTTCTTGCGGCGGCCGGTGACGTGTACGTAGCCGTCCGCATCGATGTGGCCCAGATCGCCCGTGTGGATGGGGCCAGGCGGAAGCGGTTCGCCGCCCAGGTAACCGAGTGCCCGCGAACCGCCCACAACGATCTCGCCGTCCACAATCTGCACCTGTGCGTGCGGCAGAGGCTGGCCAACGGAGCCATCGCGCTGTGCCCCGGGGCGGTTGAGGCACACGACCGAACCGCATTCGGTCAGGCCATAGCCCTCGAAAACCGGCAGGTTGAGCCGCCGCGCCCGCGCCAGCAGCTGCGGCGCGACACGGCCACCGCCAACGGCGAGGTATCGCAGCGATGCAGGCAGCGCGGCCCCCCGCTCAGCGGCCATCACCAGCGCCAGCAGCAGCTGCGGCACCAGGATGATGCTCTCGGGCTGGTAGCGGTGCAGGCAGCGCAGCAAGGTCGGCACGTCCAACCCGGCAGCGCCGGTGTAGCCGATTTCCTGAAGCGACGGCAGCGCGATCTCCGCCCCCGACAACACCGCCGCATACAGGCCAGCCACATTTTCCAGCAGCGTGGACAACGGCATCAGGCACAGATGCCGCTTCGGCGCGATCTCTGCGGCGGCATCGGCCAGTGAGCCGGCCACCGTCAGCAGGGTTTCCGCCGAAAGGCATACGCCGCGCGGGTGGCCCGTGCTGCCGGAGGTGTAGGTGACGCACGCCGTGCCCGTCGGCAGCGCCGCGCTGGCCGGGACACGCAGCCACGCCGCATGTGCACGCAGGCCAGGCAAGGCGCCCGCCTCGGCTTCGTCGTGCTCCGGCAACACATTGCCGGCGGTCACCAGCAGCTGCGCCGCGCTGGTCTGCAGGGCATGCTGAACCTGCTCCTGCGAAAAGAAGGTCGGCAGCGGCACGTGGGCAACGCCGGTGATGCGCAGGGCAAGGTCCAGCACCATCCAGTCCGGCCCGTTGTCCAGCCGGCTGGCCACACAGCCCACCCCGGACCGTTGCAGCCACTGCGCAAGCTCCAGGACGCGCGATTGCAGTGTCGAGGCAGCCAGCGTCTCCTGGCTGGCAAGCACCGGTTGCCGGTGCGCCTGCAGCAGGCGCAGAAACTCCTGCGCAGCCGCGCTCATGCCGATGCTCCTGCTGCGCAGGCGGCATCGGCCGTTGCTACCGCACAGGCCTGGCCACCAAGAAAGGCAATGCCTTCGCGGATGTTGCCGCACATCAGCCGCGGCTGCGTCTCGTAGTAGCGCCCCCAGTCTGCCGCGCCGCTGCCCATGCGCTCGGCGCGCGCGGCCACCAGATCAATGGGCGCCAGATGCAGGCGCACGAAGGCATTGCGCAGCTGCTGCGTGGCCACGAACATCACCCAGTCCACGTGTGCAGCATTCAGCACCCAGGCCAGTTGCACGATCAGTTCGCGTGCCACCCCGGGGGTTGAAGCAGCAAAATGGCCCACCTCGGCAATCTGCTCGCGGCGCGGGGCGCTGTGCAGTCGCTGCCCGAGGACCTCTTCCACCGGTGCATCCAGATAGTGCTCCACGAACAGATCACCGCTGGCCGCATTGCGCAGGCCTACCGCAGCCACCAGCTCCCCGTGTGTGTCACGGTAGGCCAGCAGCTGCGGCATGAAACTGCGCACGTCGGCGCCGAAGCGCTGGCGGTAGGTGGTGGCAATGAAAGCCTCCACCTCGCCGCGCTGGGGGTGGTCGGCGGTGATGAGGGCCGCTTCGGCAAACCTGCCCGGATGCGGGGCCAAGGGGATCGGCAGTGGGATCTTGTCCATGGGACAGGATCGTGATGGCGCCCGATTAAGGCTTGATTAGCCGGTTGTTAGGCGATTGTTAGCGCTTCGCTGCCATTTCGTTGGTCCCGTGCTGAGCCAACCATCCCGGCAGCGCCTCCGCTGGCATCGGGTGCCCGAACAGATATCCCTGGAACAGCTCGCAGCCCAGTCCAAGCAGCAGCTCGTGCTGCGCTGGCGTCTCCACCCCCTCCGCCAGTGCGGTCATTTCCATCACCTGGGAAATCTCAATGATTTTTCCCAACAGCTGCCGCGCGCTTTCCTGGTGTACGGCAGCTTCGACAAACTGCCGGTCGATCTTCAACTTGCGCACGGGCAGCGTGCGCAGCGTAGAGAGTGAGGAGTAGCCCGTTCCGAAATCATCCAGCGCCCAGGTCACCCCAAGCACTTCAATCGACTTCATCTTGTCCACGACCGCCACGGTGTCATGGGACAGGGCCGACTCTGTCAGTTCGAATTCCAGTAACGCGCTGTCAATGCCCGCATGCTGTATGACGGCCGCCACTGCATCAACAATGCCAGGATCCCGCAACTGGACGGGGCTGATGTTCACCGCTACGCGCAACTGACGGGTGGATGGCGCGCTGGACCACTGCTTTAGCGCTTCGCACGCCTGGCGCAGCACTTCCATTCCAATGTCGCGGATCAGGCCGCTTTCCTCGGCCAATGGAATGAACGCTACCGGGGACAGCACACCCTGCACAGGGTGGCGCCACCGCACCAGCGCCTCCACGCCCATCAGCTCGCCCGGCCCGCGAACCTGCGGCTGATAGTGCACGGTGATCTCTCCGTTACGTACCGCGCGCCCCAGCTCGCGCTCCAGGCGCAGCTGCTTGCCGACGTCGCGCCGGTAGATGGTAAAGATCGCGGCCAGCAGTGCCATGGCCAGCAGCGTGTTGGCCCATAACCCCCAGCCACGCACCTCCAGCGGTGGCGAACGGCCGGGGGCAATCGAATCCAGGATGCCCACCGCGAAGCCTGCAAACACCAGAAGGCAGATCAGGGGAAAGAGCAGCGAGCCGTAGCGCTCGCGGGCCTCGAAGGTGAAGGCCGCGCCCGCCGCGAGGGGCAGGAAGAACAGATGCACTGATCGGGGCACATCGCCGACGGGCGGCTCGATCAACGACACAGCAAAAATGGCCGTGAAGATGCCATGTGCCACAACCAGCAGTGATGTCCCATCGGTGCGTGGGCTGCGCTGCAGCGCCAGCACGCCCACGCCGATGAGGAAGATAAACACCAGTGCCAGATCCGCTCGGTGGTAATGGAGATAGCAGGTGGTCCAGAACAGTCCCAGGCAGATACAAGCGACTCCTGCGAGCGACAGGAGCGAAGCGACCTTCTCGCGCCGCGCAGCGCCCTGGAACCTGAGCAATCCGAACTGCTCGCGCGCCGCTTTGTCGGGCATCCAGACACTTTCCCTTGGTGGTTTGACGTTGCGACACCTGCAGCGTGCACGGCACGGGTGTCCCCCGGCGCGCAGAATAGCAAAGCGGGATGTGATGACCGATGGGCCGTCGTCAGCGTACCTAGGGTTGCCCGCAGCCAGACTTGAGCGTGGGCGCGGCAGGGTCTGAAGCAGCCGCCCAATACCGAGTCAGCAGGACGCTTCACCACCAGGCGCACGCGGAAAGCGCCCCCGCTACCGGCAGCAACGCCCGCAAAGCAGCGAAGACTGCGTGAGCATGCTTAACGATTCATGCTGTATGGTGATCACATCTGGCTCCTCTGCGGTGCGAATTCTTCGCCCCCGTGTCTAGCCCCTCACCGGCACGACACATGACGTCCCCTTCCGCGTTCCGGATCCTCAGGATCCGTCCCTTGCTGCGACTCAATGGAACGATTGATCGCGTAGAGGCCCTGCATTGCAAATGCCTGCACTGCGCAGATGAGGCGCGCTATTCCGAGCCAGGGGGCCTTCGACAGGTTGAAGCGGGTATCGAGCTGACCTGCCCCGCGTGCAGTACCACCGGCGCGTTCACCAACGCCCAGTTGTTTGCCGCGTGGGTGCAGCAGGTGCGCCGCGACCGCGTGCTGGCCCTGGCTGGGATAGACCCGGACAAACTCTACGGGCCCTAGCCCAGCCAGGCATCGCGCGCGCTTATACCTGCGCCATCCCACCATCCACCGCCAGCTCCGCGCCGGTGGTGAAGCTGCTCTCGCGGCTGGCCAGGAAAAGCGCGGCTGCGGCCACTTCCTCGGCCCTGCCCAACCGCCTCATCGGCACCAGAGCGGTGATCGCCTTGCGCACCTCATCGCTCACCGCATCGAACATCGCGGTATCCACCGGCCCGGGGCTGACGACATTCACACGGATGCCCCGTGGTGCCAGCTCATTGGCCCAGGTACGCGCAAACGCGCGCAGTGCCGCTTTGCTCGCGCCATACACGCCGTAGCCCTTCGTTCCGATGGCCCCGGCAATGGAGCCGATCAACACGATGCTGCCACCGGCCGGCATCAGATCAAGCGCACCCTGCGCGGCAAACAGTGCCGCGCGCACGTTCAGCGCGAAGGTGCGGTCGAATAGGTCTTCGCTGACGTCGCCCAGCATCGCGAACTCGGAAATACCGGCGTTGATGACCAGCACATCAATGCGGCCTGCCTCCGCACGGATGCGATCGAACACCTGTGCAAGCCCGGCCGACGTACCCGCATCAGCGCGCAGCGGGTGGATGCGCCCGGTTCCCGTTTCCGCCGAAGGGTGCGGCGCGGCTTCCCCGGCCGAGCGGCTGGTGGCGTACACCGTTGCCCCCTCGGCGGCGAAGCGCTGCGCGATCGCGCCTCCAATGCCAGAGCCGCCACCGGTAATCAGGGCCACCTTGTCCTGCAATCTGCTCATCACGACCTCACTTGGGTAAGTGCGGCCGATGATATACAGCTTATACTTACGGCAAAATACGCACTTAAGCTAGCGTAGATATCGTGGAGTAAACCGATGCCCCGCCCTGCCCACCCGCATACCCGTACCGACTGCGTTGCCGAAGACGCGCTGATCGACGTGCACCGTTCGCGCCCGATCCTGGAACAGATCGCCAGCAAGTGGTCCATCCTCATCCTCACCGTGCTGTGTTCGCGCCCGTCACGATTCAACGAGATCATGCGCCGGCTGGACGGCATCACCCACAAAGCGCTGGCCGATGCGTTGAAGCGGCTGGAGCGTAACGGCTTGATTGAACGGCACGTGCTGCCGACCACGCCCGTGGGCGTGGAATACACCATCACCGCATTGGGGCGTTCGCTGCAGCAGCCGTTCACCGCGCTGTACGACTGGGCCTTGCACTACGGGCCGGAGATGGAACGCGCCCAGACCGAGTACGACCAGGCGAGATAACGCCGGGCCACGCAAGGTAGCGCCGGGCCGTGCCCGGCGAGCGCAGCGGCCCGGTAGCGCCGGACCATGTCCGGCGAGCGCAGCGGCCAAGCGCAATGCCTGCCCATCATCTGTCGCATCTGGCTCGCCACTAACACCCCTTACGTCACTTCAAGGCATACCTCACGCCATCACCGCGTTCGAAAAGGCTGCTTCATACAACAACTGGTAAGCAGGAAGCGTCACACGCGTCGGCGCCGGCCGCGCACCTTACGTCATCCCGTATCGCGAACGGCCTAAGTAAAGCCCGATGGCGTCATTCACTGTCGCGTGCGTCCGGGATGAAGCATGCGACACTCGCGCCTGCCTTTCCGAAGTCCGCAAAATCTTCGGATTTTTCTCATTGCATCGAACGAGCAGGCGTAAACACCATGGCGTGCCACTGACAACGAGTGGCCGGGTCTGCAAACCCGCGAAGTATCAATGCATGTTGTTTACGCTTGCCCGTCGGCACCGTCCGGAAACCGGTGCCGGCGGGTAATCCGTCGGCCTGTATGGCGGGCGGTGCGTGGGGGTACTCGTACCCACCGGTCTAATTGCATTGCACTTCCCGGTTTGCAGCCACGCACCGTCCGCCACCCTCTTCCGCGCGGTGGCGCTGTTAAGTACAGCCACGGAAGCCGACGCCATGACCACACCCAAGAACCCGCCTTTCTCCGTCGATGACCCCATCAACGACGACAGCAATCCCTCCTCTGACCTCAGCACCTTCCAGGGCTGCCTGAAACGCATCCGCGATGGCGAAGGCTCCGATGGAATGCTGTGGCCGGAAGAGAACCTTTCCGAAGGCCGCAGACAGTCACTGGCCCGGATTGATCGCGCCGCCGTGGCGATTCTGACCGGGGTCGAGATGCTGCATGCGGCACGCCGCTGCGAATCGGTGGCCACGCCCAGCCGCCACCTGGACGAAGGCGTGGTCGAGGGGTTGTTCTTTGCCTGCCGGGAGCTGGCGGAACTGGTTTGCAGGGAGATCAGGCCTGCCTGACGCTGCGGCAGCCGCACGGTAGCGGCGGGCCATGCCCGGCGGAAAACCCGAACGTGCCGCGCTGCGCGCTCGCGGGGCATGGCCCCGCGCTACCGCCACCCTGCACCGGTCGGGCCATGCCCGGCGGAAAATCAAAACCGCCGCGCCGCGCGCTCGCGGGGCACGGCCCCGCGCTACCAACACCCTGCACCGGTAGCGCCGGGCCATGCCCGGCGGGAAACCCAAACGGGCCGCGCTTCGCGCTCGCGGGGCATGGCCGCGCGCTACCACCACCCTGCACCTGTAGCGCCGGGCCAGGCCCGGCGGAAAATCAAAACCGCCGCGCCGCGCGCTCGCGGGGCACGGCCCCGCGCTACCACCGCGCACCCGCCCCGGTAGCGCCGGGCCATGCCCGGCGGAAAACCAAACATCCCGTGCAGCCGCGTCTAGCGCGCGGTCCAACCGCCATCCATCGGCAGCGCCGTGCCCGTCATCTGGGCCGCGGCATCCGACGCAAGAAACACCACCATCTCCCCAAGCTGCTCCGGCGTCACAAACTGCAGCGATGGCTGCTTCTCGGCCAGCAGTTCACGGGCAGCCGATTCCTGGTCCGTCCCTTCCCGCTCCGCCAGCGCAGTGATCTGTTTCTCAACCAGCGGGGTCCGCACCCACCCCGGGCAGATGGCATTGGCCGTGATGCCCGTGCCCGCGTTCTCCAACCCGGTCACCTTGGTTAACCCGACCACGCCATGCTTGGCCGCCACATAGGCCGACTTGTTCACCGAGCCCACCAAGCCGTGTGCCGATGCGATATTGATGATGCGGCCCCACCCCTGCTGCTTCATGTGCGGCACGGCCGCTGCCGTCGCATGGAAGACGGCCGAAAGATTCAGCGCCAGGATCGCATCCCACTTCTCGACGGGAAATTCCTCAATGGACGCGGTGTGCTGGATGCCCGCGTTGTTCACCAGGATGTCGATGCGGCCCATGGTGGCGACGGTACGGTCGATCATCTCCCGCACCGCTTCGCCCCGCGAAAGATCGGCGCCATCATGCGCCACCCGCACCCCGAACTCGGCCTCCAGGCTGAAGCGGATGCGCTCGATGTCCTGCGCATCGCCAAAGCCATTCAGCACGATGTCGGCACCTTGCCGCGCCAGCGCGGTGGCAATGCCAAGACCGATGCCGCTGGTGGAGCCGGTGACTACCGCGACTTTTCCGGTGAACATGGGCGAGCTTCCGTAGGGAGGAAGCTCAGTGTAGATCCACGCCACGCGTGGATGGTCTTTCTCACCATGAGGCCAGATTGGCGGTGAGGGATCCCCGAGGTAACCTGCCGGTTGAGTTGCACAGTCATGAACAGGGAATGGAGACATATTCGATGAGGACCATCGCCCAGCTTCTCACGCTCTTCACTGCCTTCTTTGCCGCTGACGTTACAGCGTCTGCACCCAAGGCATCCAAGGATGCCGAACAGGAAGTCTGGACATTGGCGGAGAGGATTGCCACAGCGCTACCCGGCGACAGCGCACGCTTGCGGACGATGCTGCCGTCTCTTGCGGAACGCGCCGAGGAACCTCTGACATCGGCCGATCCTCAGCGCATTGAAATTGCGCCCTCGCTTTTCATGGAAGGACTATCGGTCACCACGGGAGAGGGCGATCTTGCTACTGCGGTTGCATTCAATCTATCTGGAAGCTGCATACCATTTTCCTCGGTACGCAAGCGTTACCCGAAGCTTCTGGTACTCAGCCACGCCGCGAACGAACTCGAATGGAACGCGATCGGAACCCAGATGGGTGACTCGGTCATCGCTTTCTGGTTCCAGGGCTTGGCGTTCGGGTGCATGCGCAGGGTGGATATCACCCCCGCTGCGGAAACGTTGTCCCGGCTCAATCTGGATTGAGCATGCCTCCTGGTGACGCCACAAGGCATGCCCCTGCCCCAGCTTAGGCGCTGGTGGCACCCGCGACGTTACTTCAAGCGCTCAACCAACCGCTGGCCCACTTCCATCGCTGAGGCCGGGTTCTGCCCGGTGATCAGCTCGCGGTCCACCACCACATGGCCGGTCCACGGCGTGGTGTTGCTGCTGAAGCGCCCACCCGCCCGCTCCAACCCCGTCTGCGGGTAGAACTTCATCTCACCGCCGCCCAGCATCGGCTTGGCCTGCTCTTCTTCCTGGTTGCTGATCACCGTCATCTGGTAGCCGCTGTAGATCCACTTCGGTGTGGTGGGCTTGGCTCCCGCTTCCAGCTTCGCCACGAAGCCTTTGGCATCCGGCAGTGTGGACAGCAGCGCGATCGGCCCATGGCAGACCAGCGCGGTGGTCTTGTTGCGCTGGTGGAAGTCGGTCAGCAACCGGCCCAGTGCGGGGCTCTTCAACAGATCCTGCATCGGCGCGTGCCCACCAGGAATGTAGACCGCGTCGAAGTGTGCGTAGCCCCGCTGCTCGACACGCGCCAGGCTGACCACCGGCGAAGCGGTCGGCGAGGTCAGCGCCAGCTTCTCCAGCAGGTCCTTGTGCAGCTTCAGCTGCGCAGCATCGTTGCCGAAGTATGCCGGCGTCACCGAGGACGCATCCACCGTCGGCGCCCGCCCCTGCGGCGTGGCGAAGGTCACCTCGTGGCCCGCGTCCAGCAGCAGCTTGACCGGCTGCATCAGCTCGTTGAGGTAGAAGCCGGTGGACAGCACCTTGCCGTCCTTCAGGTCCAGGTGGTTTTCGTCGGACAGCACCACCAGCACGTTGGCGGCATGCGCGCCGGTTGCGGCCAGGGTCAGGGCGAGCGCTGCGGCCAGCCGGGTCATCAGGTTCATGGGTAGCTCCTCTGGGAATGGCGGCCACTTTATTCATCGCCGAAGCGGCGATAAATTGGCCTCCTCGCAAAAGATCTGTTCCCCGGAGAGCCAAATGAGCCGCAAGTTCGACTACCTGGGCGATGTGGAGGTGTTCCTGGCGGTGGTCGAGCACGGCTCGTTCACAGCCGGCGCGGTGGCGCTGTCGACCACGCCCTCCGTGCTTAGCCGCGCAGTCACCCGTCTTGAAGCGCGGCTGGGTCGGCAGCTGCTGCAGCGGACCACCCGCCGCGTGGGACTGACCGACGCCGGGCGGCTCTATCTGGAACAGGTGCGCACTGCCTTCGGCTTGCTGGACGACGCCGAGCGCGACGTGCAGGGTCAGGACGGCGCACTGGCCGGCCGCGTGCGCCTGAGCGTACCGACCACCTATGGCCACTACCGGCTGCCGCCCGTGCTGGCGCGCTTTGCGCAGCAGTACCCGCAGGTGCAGGTGGAACTGAACATCACCAACCGCAATGTGGACCTGGTGGCGGAGGGTTTTGACCTGGCTATTCGGCTGGGGCAGCTGCCGGATAGCGGGCTGGTAGGGCGGAAGCTGGAGGATGCGCCACTGCTGTTGGTGGCTTCGCCGGAGTACCTGCAGCGCCGCGGGACGCCACAGACGCTGGACGATCTGCAGCAGCACCTGTGCCTGCCCTTCGTGATGCCGCGCACCGGGCGGCTGGCCCCGTGGATCTTCCGCGACGACGGCCGCGACGTGGACTGGCTGCCGCGTTCGTCCATCGAGACCTCCGACGACGTGCTGGGCGTGGTGTCGCTGGCCGAACAGGGGATTGGGATTTGCCAGACTTATGAGTTCATCGTGCGGGAGCGGTTGCTGCGTGGGGAGCTTGTGGAAGTGCTGCCACAGCTGCGCGGGCGGTCGAGGCCGTTCTCGGTGATCTATGCGCCGCATCGGCGGCAGTCGGCGGCGGCAAGGGCGATGATTGAGTTGCTGGTGGGGAATGCGGCTGAGGCATCGGACGGTGCTGGCTGAGGCTGCGCTGCCAGCGGAGCGGGGCTAGGAACTGTTTGAAAGATGGCCGTCGCGGCATTCGCTTGCGGCGTGGGCGATTGGGTTACTCAGATTCGCAATCAACAGAGCATCTGCGCGAATGCGTCTAGTGGTGTCCTGTGCTGCGCGAATGGGCCGTGCAACTACGGTACTTCGCTCTAGGATTCGGCGATTCCTTCGCAAATTTCTATTGGCATTAGGATCGACGGCGCAAAATACCGTGGCGCGCCACGGACAAGGGGTGGCCGGGTCTGCAAACCCGCATTGATGTACGCGTCTGTAGTTTGCGGTTGCCCGTCGGCAACGTCCTTAACCGGTGCCGGCGGGCAATCGGTCAGCCGTTTGGGCGGGCGGCGCGTGGGGGGCGGCGGGCCCACCCGGCACTGACAACTAACGTCCGGTTTGCATCCACGCATCGTCCGCCACCCCGCTCACGCGGTGGCGCTATTAAGCACAGTCAAGGAAACCGACGCCATGAACGATTCCGACATCCTCTCCGCCTACACCGTTGTTGGGCCCATCAACGACGACGGTTCCCTGCCCGACCTGAACTATCTCCTCAGCATCCTCAAGCGCATGCGCGGCTGCGAAGGGGCTGATGGGCACCCCTGACCGGAAACCGATGTGTCACCGGGCCGTCGCGTGAGCCTGGCCAGGAGTGAGCGCGCGATGGCGGGAGCGCTGACGGTGCTGGAACTGCTGCACGAGGCAGACGGCTGCCGGGTGGTAGCGGACCTGGAGCGGCATCTGGATGAGGGGGTGGCGGACGGGTTGTTTTTGGCTTGCCGAGGATTGGTTGAGTGGGCTTGTCGGGAGTTTAGACCGGCGTGATCTGCTTGCCGGAGCATACACACGACAGACTTCGTAGCGTACAACATCGAACAACGTCCGCTTCCGGCCAAGAGCGGACGTTCGACTCTGGAATTAGTCCAACTCGCGAAGCAAGCTCGGCTTGACTGAACTGTTAGGCGCCAACCTGCGACCCAAAGCCGGCAGGAAGCAACCGAACGTCCGTAGACATGCAAATGCCATTACCCCCGGATAATGGCCGTACACCCAAGATGGCGCCCTGCTGCGCGAGCTCTGCCTGGACAACGACGATAGGCTGCTCAGAGCCATCGTCCAGTATCTGAACTGCGCAGCATGGAAGGCTCATTGGAGCTGGAGTGGAACCGCCCTGTTCATACAAGATGACCGAGCCGGCCGCAACATCAGTCCCGGCGCTGCGCGGCCGACCATGCAGGGTGTGGCATGCCAATCGGTTGCCGAAATGAGACCCCAAAGGTCAGTCATAGCTGTAGTGGCGCCCAACTACCAAGTAGACGGACCAGTGGGTCCGGTTATGCGACTCACTCACAAAGTACCGATCTGCGCGCTTCGCCTTGATACAACTCGATCTTGGGCGGCAGGGCCCAGCTAACAAGTCAGCGGCAAATGGCATCAGGGCAGGATCGGCGGCCGCACCAATGGCCGCAATGGGTCATATGACGCACGATAGCCACAAGCAGCCTTCTGGCTAGTATCATCTTTGATTGTCAACTCAAGATTTGTTTACGAACGTCAAGACGCCTATCGAAACCCCCTGGGCGCCGTGATCGAGTCTGCGCGTCAGAACATGTTCATTGGCGGCAGGACAGGAACAGGTCAAACCCCTTTACGATCAATAGAATGAACCGCGACCAGCTCAAGAAACTCGAAAATGACCTGTGGTCAGCAGCCGACAAGCTCCGCGCCAACTCCGATCTCAAGGCCAGCGAGTACAGCACCCCAGTGCTCGGTCTGATCTTCCTGAAATTCGCGGATAACAAGTACCGGCAACACCAAGCGGCAATCGAGCAGGAATTCAAGAAGCTCCAGGGCACGCGCCGTGAGCGCACATTGGAAGAGATTGCCATCGAGAAGTGTGGCTTCTACGTCGATGCGAAGGCCCGCTACGACTACCTGCTGAACCTGCCCGAGAAGGAAAACATCGCCAAGGCCATCCGCGCCGCGATGGCCAGCATCGAGAACACCAAGCCAGAGCTGCTGGGCGTGCTGCCGCAGGAGGAGTACGACCGCTTCACCCGCAGCCCTAAGAACCAGCACATTCCTAAGGACCTGCTCAAGCTGTTCTCCGACATCCCGGTGGACGCTACCGGCGACGTGTTCGGCCAGATCTACGAGTACTTTCTCGCGAACTTTGCGCTCAGCGAGGGCCAGGGCGGCGGTGAGTTCTTCACGCCGCGCTCCGTCGTCAAGCTGATGACCGAGATTATCGAGCCCCATGGCGGCAAAGTCTTCGACCCCGCCTGCGGCTCCGGCGGCATGTTTGTGCAGTCTGCGGATTTCATCCTCCAGCACCAGGCCGACAAGGCGGCAGACCTGGACGTGTTCGTCTGCGGCACCGAGAAGACGCTGGAGACCGTCAAGCTCGCCAAGATGAACCTTGCCGTGAACAACCTGCGCGGCGACATCAAGCAAGCCAACACCTACTACGAGGACCCCTTCAACGCCTTCGGCGCCTTCGACTACGTGATGGCCAACCCGCCGTTCAACGTGGACGACGTGACGCTGGACGCCGTGGAGAAAGACCGCCGCTTCAACACCTACGGCGTGCCCCGCAACAAGACCAAGGCAAAGGCGGCGGGCGGGAAAGGCGGCAAGGAAAAAGCCGTCGAGACCGTGCCCAACGGCAACTACCTCTGGATCAACCTCTTCGCCACGTCGCTCAAGCCCGGCGGCCGCGCCGCGCTGGTGATGGCCAACTCGGCGAGCGATGCCCGCCACTCCGAGGCAGACATCCGCCGCACGCTCATCGAACAGAACCTTATCTACGGCATGCTCACCCTGCCGTCCAACCTGTTCTACACCGTCACGCTGCCCGCCACGCTGTGGTTCTTCGACAAGGGCAAGACCGATGACAAGTTGCTGTTCATCGACGCCCGCAACATCTTCACACAAGTGGACCGCGCCCACCGTGAGCTGAGCGACGAGCAGATCCAGAACATCGCCCTCATCCCCCGCCTGCACAAGGGCCGCCGCCAGGAGTTCGTGGACCAGGTGGACCGTTACCTGCACCTAGGCATGGCCCAGCTCAAGGAAGCCGCCGAGCACCTGCCCGCCTTGAGCGACCGTCTGCTGGCTGTGCTGGCTGAAGAAGCGGCCGATGCCCAGACCAGCCAAGCGGCGCGCGACGCCATCGCCGCGCTGCAGGCCCAGTGGGGCCAGCTCGCCGCGCTTGCGCTGGCGCAGGACCAGCACGAACGCACCCGTGGCCAGAAGCACAGCGTGGAGGAGCGCAACCAAGCGCAGCACCTGCTGCGCGCCCAGTTCGCGCCCTTCTTCACCGGCCAGCACGCAGCGGTGAAGGCGCTGGACAAGGCCATCCGCGAGATGGACAAGCGCAAGACCGAGGCCGCCAAGGCAGTCGGCAAGCGCGCCACTGCCAACCGCCAGACCAAGGGCGTGAAAGTCGCGGTGCAGGCGCTGCACGACGAACTGAAGGCTGCCGAGCTGTACTACCAGCATGTGAGCTGGCTGCAGGGGCGTTTCCCGAAGGCCGCCTACGAAGACGTCACCGGCCTGTGCAAGCTGGCCAGCCGCGAAGAGATTGCCGAGCAGGATTGGTCGCTCAATCCGGGGCGGTATGTCGGCGTGGTGATCGAGGAGGATGGGAAGACGGAGGAGGAGTTCCTGGCCGCTATTGCAGAACAGCACGCCGAACTGGAATCACTCGCAGCCAATGCGCATGCGCTTGAGGCGACCTTGACCAAGAACCTTGCTGCGATCCTCGGGGGCCACTGATGGACAAGAGAGAAGCCATCGGTATACGGGACGCAAGCTTTGAGCTCACGACCGTAGGTGATCTGATTAAGCGAGGCGTCCTGGAGCGCCCTATCGACGGTAACCACGGAGAAATTCATCCGAAGTCAGCGGACTTCGTGTCCGAGGGGGTGCCCTTCGTGATGGCAAGCGATCTCAAGAACGGTCGCGTTGAGTATGGCCACTGCGCTTTCATCACCGAACGCCAAGCGGAGAGTCTGCGCAAGGGTTTCGCGAAGAACGGCGACGTCTTGTTGACACACAAGGCCACAATTGGTGAGACCGCCATCGTGGCCTACGACAAGCATCCGTACATCATGCTCACGCCCCAGGTGACCTACTACCGCGTCAAGGATAAAGCGGCGCTCAGCAACCGGTACCTGAAGGCATACTTCGATAGCTCATTGTTCCAGCAGACGCTGCAAATGCTGGCCAGTTCTGGCTCGACTCGTGCCTACCTCGGCATCACTGAGCAGCATCGACTGCCAGTCATCCTCCCTCCGCACGAGAAGCAGGAAAAGATCGCTGCGATTCTGGGTACGCTTGATGACCTGATCGCCAACAACCAGCGCCGCATCGCCTTGCTGGAGTCCATGGCCGAAGAGATCTACCGCGAGTGGTTTGTGCGGATGCGGTTTCCTGGCGCCGCAAACGGCGTAAGCCGGGTGAATCCACCCCCTGGCTGGTCATACGTTGATTTGCCCAAACTGGCTTCGATCACATACGGCTTCACCTTCGCAGGTGATCGGTTCTCTGAGCTGGACGTAGGCAAGAAGATCATCCGCATCCGTGACGTCCTCGCAGGCGACTCGAAGACCTATACGGAGGAGATTGCTGATGACAAGTACGTCGTGCGCGCGGGCGATCTGCTCATCGGCATGGACGGAGAGTTCCACATGAACCATTGGGTCGCTGAGGATGCCTATCTTGTTCAACGGACCTGCCGTGTTGTTCCAAAGCAGGAGCGACTGCGCGCGTATTTGGCCCATTCCCTGAAAGCGCCAATATCGCACTACCAGCAGACGATTGTTGGCGCGACAGTCGGACACCTTGGAGCCAAGCATCTCAACGCGATAAAGCTCCTGGTTCCGCCGGATTCATTGAATCCTCAACTGCAGCTGCTGAACCAACTCTTAGAGCAGCGGCTGGTGCTGTCGAAACAGAACCTGCGACTCGCCAAGAGTCGAGATGCCCTTCTGCCCCGCCTGATATCCGGCAAACTCCGCGTCGAGGCCTTAGACATCCAGTTCCCGCCCAGCATGCAACAGCATGCCTCCCGCACAGGCCCCGCCGCGTGAGGCGATAGCCCGTTAGCAGGTCTTCTTCTCCACAACCGGCAAACACCAGGGGGTGCCGTGGCCGCCGCGAAGAATTTCATCAGCGAAGACGATATCGAGCAGGCCCTGCTGCAGCGGCTGCAGCATCTGTGCGGCTTCGATGCGCTGAACTGCTACACGGCCCAGCCCGACGAGCTGAACGACGGCTCGGGCCGCGCGGACAAGCGCGAGGTGATCCTGGCCGACCGGCTGCGCGCCGCGCTGGAGCGGCTGAACCCGCAGGCTCCGGCCCATGCGGTGGACCAGGCTCTGGCCCAACTGCTGCAACCGCGCACGGCAATGAGCCTGGTCGCGGCCAACCGGGAGATGGACGGATTGATACGCGACGGCGTGCCGGTGACCTACAAGCCCGAGGCCGGGCCGCAGGTCGGGCAGACCGTGACCGAGCGGCTGAAGGTCATCGACTTCGACGCGCATGATCCGCGCACCGGCCGCAACCACTATCTGGCGGTGAGCCAGCTCTGGGTGCGCGGCGAACATGGCTACCGCCGGCCCGACTTGCTGCTGTACGTGAACGGCCTGCCGTTGGTGTTCATCGAGCTGAAGAACAGCAACGTGAAGCTGCGCGCAGCCTTCGACGACAACCTGACTACCTACAAGGCCGAGATTCCGCAGCTCTTCACCGCCAATGCGTTGTGCCTGCTGAGCAATGGCATCGAGACCCGGCTGGGCAGCATCACCGCGCAGTGGGAGCACTTCTTCACCTGGCTGCGGGTGGACGACGAGAAGGAAAAGCTGGACCGCCCTGCCATTGCCGCGCAGGGCCTAAGCGTGGAGCGCGCCGTGTTGGGCCTGCTGATGCCTGAGCGGCTGCTGGACTATGTGGAGAACTTCTGCGTGTTCTACCGCGAGACGCAGAAGGTCATCGCGCAGAACCACCAATTCATCGGCGTCAACAACGCCTTCGAGCAGTTCAGCCGTCGGCGCGAGCTGGGCGGCAGGCTGGGCGTTTTCTGGCACACTCAGGGCTCGGGCAAGAGCTTCTCGATGGTGTTTTACACGCGCAAGATCTTCCGCAAGCTCACCGGCAACTTCACCTTCGTGGTGGTGACGGACCGAGACGACCTGGATGGGCAGATCTACCGCAACTTCCTGCACACCGGTGTGGTGGCGCCCAAGGACGACGTGCGACCCAAGGGCAGCGCGCAACTGCGCGAGATGCTGGGGAAGAACAAGCGCGTGGTGTTCACGCTGATCCAGAAGTTCCGGTTCGACAAGGGCAAGGACTACCCGCTGCTGTCCGACCGCGACGACATCGTCGTCATCGTGGACGAGGCGCACCGTACGCAGTACGCGGGCCTGGCCGAGAACATGCGCGTCGGCCTGCCACGCGCCAACTTCCTGGCCTTCACCGGCACGCCGCTGTTGGGCCAGGAGCGCAAGACCAACGCTTGGTTCGGCGACTACGTGTCCGAGTACAACTTCCAGCAAAGCGTGGAAGACGGCGCCACGGTGCCGCTGTTCTACGAGAAGCGTGTGCCGGAGGTGCTGATCCAGAACGACGATCTCAGCGACGAGTTCGCTGCGATCCTGGAAGACGAGAACCTCGACGGCGAGGCGCAGGAAAAGCTGGAGAAGCGCTTCGCGCAGGAGATGGAGGTTGTCAAGCGCGAGGACCGACTGGACACGATTGCGCGAGACATCGTCTACCACTTCCCCCGTCGCGGCTACTTGGGCAAGGGCATCGTCATCTCGGTGGACAAGTTCACCGCCGTGACCATGTTCGACAAGGTGCAGGCTCTGTGGAAAGCCGAAATCAAGGCGCTGAACGGCCGCATCAGCGCGACGACCAACGACGTGGAGCGGCAGCGCCTGAAGCAGCTCAAGGCCTGGATGGGCGCGGTGCAGATGGCGGTGATCGTCAGCGAGGAGGCGGGCGAGGAGGAGAAGTTCTCCAAGAAGAATCTCGACATCAAGCCGCATCGCCAGCGCATGAATGCGCTGGATGAGCACGGCCACGATATCGAGTTCAACTTCAAGGACCCGGAGCACCCGCTGCAACTGGTGTTCGTCTGCGCGATGTGGCTGACAGGCTTCGACGCGCCTACGGTGAGCACGCTGTACCTCGACAAGCCCATGCAGGGCCACACGCTGATGCAGACCATCGCGCGGGCCAACCGGGTGAGCGGCCACGAGATCTTGGGCGTGGCCAAGCGTCACGGCGAGATCGTGGACTACTACAACGTCTTCCGCCGCATGAAGAAGGCGCTAAAGGACTACGCCGCCGGCCCCGAGGACGACGAGCTGCCGGTGCGAGACAAGAGTCATCTGTTCACGCTGCTGGACGAGGCCATAGAGCAGGGCCTGGCCTACTGCCAAAGCCAGGGTGTGCCGCTGCACGAGGCGCTGGACCGCGGCGACGTGTTCACCAAGCTTGGCCAGTTCAACGGCTTTGCCGACACGCTGCTGACCAGCGACGAGCAGCGCAAGTCCTTCAACGTCTACGAAAACACGATCTCCTCGCTGTACGAGGCCTGCAAGCCTGAGGTGCTGGGCCGCGAACTGGGCCGCGTGGTGTCGGCCTTCCAGTACCTGCGCGGGGTGATGGACAGCATCGTCGAGCAGGTCGACATTGACAGCGCGGTGCAGCGCATCGAGGCGCTGCTTGACGCCAGCGTGGTGGTGGACAAGGCCGAGGCCTTTTCGGCCAAAGAGTTCGAGGCGCAGTACAAGATCGTGCAGCGCGGCAAGGCCTGGGACCTCAGCAAGGTGAACGTTGAGAAGCTACGCGAGGAGTTCCAGCAGACGCCGTTCAAGAACATCCAGATCGCCGACCTGCAGGCCTTTCTGCAGCGAAAGCTGGCCGAGATGCTGGCGCAGAACCGTACACGGGTGGACTTCATCCAGCGGCTGCAGAATGTGATCGACGCCTACAACTCCGGCGCCACGTCCACCGAGAACTACTACGACGAGCTGACCGCCTATGCCCAGGAGCTGAAGGAAGAAGCCGAACGACACATCCGCGAGGGCCTGACCGAGGACGAGTTGGAGCTGTTCGATCTGCTGAACAAGGAGTCACTGACGCAGGAAGAGACTCAGCGCGTGAAGCTGGCCGCCAAGCACCTGCTGAAGCGCCTGGTGGAAGAGCAGCCCAAGGTGCTGATTCAGAACTGGCACCAGAGCGCGCAGACGCAGAAGCAGGTGCGCGCGGAAATCGAACGCGTGCTTGATGCGGACTTGCCGGAAAGCTATGACCGTACAACCTTCAAGCAGAAGTGCGACAACGTCTATGACCTTGCCGTTGAGTACGCGCTGCGCGGCAGGAAGTGGGCAGCATGAGCGCGGGTAGCGATGGATCGCAGTGGATTAGCTCAACAACCGCTGACAGTAACCGACTGCTTCAAGTCGCATGGCGTCCTGCGGCCAGAAGCTGACAGCGCCAGAGCACCACCGACGCTTCACTGAGGCCCAAATGCCCAGCCCCTTTTACCCTCCATGCGGCTAGGACCGGCGGCACTGGATCAAGCGGCCCAACGAGCTGGCCAGGAGTGAGGGTGCGCCTAGTGTTGGAAGGACCATGATGCTTGCCCAAGCAGCGATGGTGCGCGATATCCACCCTGACTAGTCAACAGCATTCAGACTCTTGGCAACTGCCATCGTAGGTTTGACCGACAACGCGCCCAAGGGCCTCGTCGCTCGTCTGACTCAGCCAGTCAGGTACCAAGAAGAACGAGTGCTTCGCCGCATTATTTGGGCTTTCACCAGAGATTCGATAGTAGGTCTGCCTAGCGCGTCGCTAACAAGCCAGCGCATAACCAGACCCAGCACTAGACTGGAGCGATAGCATCAATTGTCCATGGTTCGAAAAGGAACACCGCCACCAGGTTTATCGCTGGCCCTACCGCACTGGATATACCAGAAGCTGCCGCCTGATGTGACCGTTGGCAATGCCTAGTCGATGCGTTCTCAATGCATGCGTACCAAGTCCAGTTGGCGGGCGATGCGACCTTCGAAAGAACAGCTGCCCCATCGCCTGCTATTTGCCCGATGGATATCGGACACCACAAACAACAAGGGCGCCTCTCGGCGCCCTCGTTCTTTCAACTCACTCCCACTCAATAGTAGCCGGCGGCTTCCCCGAGATGTCATAGACAACCCTTGACACCCCCCGCAACTCATTGATGATCCGGTTGCTCACCGTACCCAGGAACTCATACGGCAGATGCGCCCAGTGCGCGGTCATGAAGTCGATCGTCTCCACGGCCCTTAGCGCAATCACCCACTCATAAGCCCGCGCATCGCCCACCACACCCACCGACTTCACCGGCAGGAACACGGCAAACGCCTGGCTGGTCTTGTCGTACAGGTCGGCCTTGCGCAGCTCATCAATGAAGATGGCATCGGCCTTGGCCAGCAGCTCGGCGTATTCGCGCTTCACTTCGCCCAGGATACGCACGCCCAGGCCCGGGCCCGGGAACGGATGGCGGTAGACCATGGTGCGCGGCAGGCCCAGCTCCACGCCCAGGCGGCGCACTTCGTCCTTGAACAGCTCGCGCAGCGGCTCCACCAGGCCCAGCTTCATGTGCTCCGGCAGGCCGCCCACGTTGTGGTGGCTCTTGATCACATGCGCCTTGCCGGTCTTGCTGCCGGCCGACTCGATCACGTCCGGGTAGATGGTGCCCTGCGCCAGCCACTTGGCGTTCTTCAGCTTGTTCGACTCTTCGTCGAAGATCTCAACGAACAGGTTGCCGATGATCTTGCGCTTGGCTTCCGGGTCGCTCACGCCTTCCAGCGCGGCGAAGTAACGGTCGGCGGCATTCACGCGCACCACCTTTACCCCCATGTGCTCGGCAAACATCGCCATCACCTGGTCGCCTTCCTGCCAGCGCAGCAGGCCGGTATCCACGAACACGCAGGTCAGCTTCTCGCCGATGGCCTTGTGCAGCAGCGCAGCCACCACGGACGAATCGACGCCGCCGGACAGGCCCAGGATCACTTCGTCATCGCCAACCTGCTCGCGCACGCGGGCGATCTGGTCGTCGATGATGTTGGCGGCGGTCCACAGGGTCTGGCAGCCACACACATCCACCACGAAGCGGCGCAGCAGCGCCTGGCCCTGCAGGGTGTGGGTCACTTCCGGGTGGAACTGCACGCCGTACCAGCGCTTTTCTTCGTTGGCCATGGCGGCCACCGGAATGCGGTCGGTGGTGGCGGTGATGGTGAAGCCCGGCGGTGCGACGGAGACGTGGTCGCCGTGGCTCATCCAGACATTCAGCTTCGGCTCGCCGCCGTGGTCGCTCAGGCCCTTGAACAGTGCATCGGGGTTGATGACGTTCACTTCGGCGTGGCCGAATTCGCGCTGGTCCGCCGCTTCGGTGGCACCGCCCAGCTGGGCCGCCAGGGTCTGCATGCCGTAGCAGATGCCGAAGATCGGCAGGCCGCTGTCGAACACTTCCTGCGGCGCGGCCGGGGCGCCCGGCAGCGTAGTCGATTCCGGGCCACCGGACAGGATGATGCCCTTGGCGCCAAACGCCGCGATCTCGGCCGGGTTGTGGTCCCAGGCCCAGATCTCGCAGTAGACGCCCAGCTCGCGGATGCGGCGGGCAATCAGCTGCGTGTACTGCGCGCCGAAATCGAGGATCAGGATCTTGTCGTTATGGATATTGGTCATGGCGCCCTGGCAATGCAGTAGGGAAAACGAAACTTCAAATAATTTGCTGCGGCAGATGGAAAAAGAGGAACGGGAATCAGCTTCCTCGTTCCTCTTTCTCCGGCCCGCGTCAGGCGCGGTAGTTCGGCGGTTCCTTGGTGATCGTCACGTCGTGGACGTGGCTCTCACGCTGGCCGGCGCCGCTGATCTTGACGAACTTGGGCTTGGTGCGCATGTCCTCGATGGTGGCGCACCCCACGTAGCCCATGGTGGCGCGCAGGCCACCCATCAGCTGGTGGATGATGCCGCCCACCGGGCCGCGGTACGGCACGCGGCCTTCGATGCCTTCCGGCACCAGCTTGTCGGCGGTGGCGGCGTCCTGGAAGTAGCGGTCCTTGGACCCCTTTTCCATGGCGGCCAGCGAACCCATGCCGCGGTAGCTCTTGTACGAACGTCCCTGGTACAGCTCGGTCTCGCCCGGCGATTCCTCGGTACCGGCCAGCAGGCCGCCGACCATGATGGTCGAGGCACCGGCGGCCAGCGCCTTGCCGATATCACCGGAGAAGCGGATACCACCGTCGGCGATGAGCGGGATGCGGTCCTGCAGGGCCTCGGCCACCAGATCGATGGCAGTGACCTGCGGCACGCCGACGCCGGCGACGACGCGGGTGGTGCAGATCGAGCCCGGGCCGATGCCGACCTTCACGGCGTCTGCGCCGCTGTCCAGCAGTGCCAGTGCGGCTTCGCCGGTGCAGATGTTGCCACCGATGACCTGCACGTTCGGGAAGTGCTTCTTCACCCAGCTGACGCGGTCCAGCACGCCCTGCGAATGGCCGTGCGCGGTATCGACCACGATCACGTCCACGCCGGCGGCAACCAGCGCTTCCACGCGGCGGTCGGTATCGCCACCCACGCCGACGGCAGCGCCGACCAGCAGGCGGGTCGACAGATCCTTGGCGGCGTTGGGGAAGTCGGTGTTCTTCTGGATGTCCTTGACGGTGATCAGGCCACGCAGGGCGAAATCATCGTTGACCACCAGCACCTTTTCAATGCGGTTGCGGTGCAGCAGCTGCAGCACTTCTTCGCTGGCGGCGCCTTCCTTGACCGTGATCAGGCGATCCTTCTTGGTCATGATGTGGCGGACCGGATCGTCCAGCTCGGTCTCGAAGCGCATGTCCCGGTGGGTGACGATACCGGCCAGCAGGCCGTCGCTGCCCACCACCGGTACGCCGGAGATGTTGTGCGCCTGGGTCAAGGCCAGCACGTCCCGGATGGTGGTTTCCGGGCCGACGGTGATCGGGTCGCGGATGACGCCGGCCTCGAACTTCTTGACCTTGGCCACTTCTGCGGCCTGCTGTTCCAGGCTGAGATTCTTGTGGATGATGCCCATGCCACCCAGCTGTGCCATGGCGATGGCCAGGCGGGCTTCGGTGACGGTATCCATGGCTGCGGACAGGATCGGAAGCTTGAGCTTCAGGTCTCGGGTCAACCGCGTTTCGAGGTTGACGTCCTTGGGCAGGATGGTCGAGTGGGCGGGGACGAGCGAGACGTCGTCGTAAGTGAGTGCTTCAGCCTGGATGCGCAGCATCGGCATACCCGAGATGTGGGGAAGCGCGACATTTTACCCCTTTTTCACGCCCCGTGGGAGGGGGTGGATGCGACGCAGTGTCGCGCGGGCGACACCGCCCGGGTAGCGCCGGGCCATGCCCGGCGAGCGCAGCGGCGCAGTTGCCTCCCCCCGGCGCGGCCCGGCGCTACCCTACCGTGACAACCAAGGTTGACTGCCCCGGTAGCGCCGGGCCATGCCCGGCGAGCGCAGCGGCGCAGTTGCCCTCCGCCGGGCGTGGCCCGGCGCTACCCTACCGTGACAACCAAGGTTGGCACCTGCCAACAGCCGGTCAGCTCAGCGCTTCCGCCGCTTCCAACGTGTTCTGCATCAGCGTGGCCACAGTCATCGGGCCCACACCACCCGGCACCGGGGTGATCCAGCTCGCCCGCTCGGCCGCAGCCTCGAAGCCGACATCGCCCACCAGGCGACCATCCTCCAGCCGGTTGATGCCCACATCAATCACCACCGCGCCCGGCTTCACCCACTCGCCCGGCACAATGCCCGGGCGGCCCACCGCCACCACCAGGATGTCGGCATTGCGCACGGCCTGTTCCAGCACGTCCTTGGGGGTGAACTTGTGGCAGCTGGTGACCGTGCAACCGGCGATCAGCAGCTCCAGGCCCATCGGCCGGCCGACGTGGTTGCTGACGCCGACGATGGTGGCGTTGCGGCCGCGCACCGGCTGGTCGGTATGGCCCAGCAGCGTGGTGATGCCGCGCGGGGTGCACGGGCGCAGGCCGAACTCACGCAGGGCCAGGTGGCCGACGTTTTCCGGGTGGAAGCCGTCCACGTCCTTGCGCGGGTCGATGCGCTGGATCAGGCGGCGCGCGTCGGGAATACCCGGCAGCGGCAGCTGGATCAGGATGCCATTGATCTTGGGGTCGGCATTGAGCTGGTCGATCAGGGCCAGCAGTTCGGCTTCGCTGGTGCCGGCCGGCAGATCGTAGTCATGCGCTTCGATGCCGACCTTTTCGGCCGCGCGGCGCTTGTTGCGCACGTACACGGCCGAGGCCGGGTCGCCACCCACCAGCACCACGGCCAAACCGGGGCGGCTGCCGCCAGCGGCCACGCGGGCGTCGACACGCACCTTCAGGCTGTCGAGCAGGTCCTCGGCAATACGGCGGCCATCGAGGATGCGGGCAGGAAGCTGGGGGGCGGAGTCAGTCATCGAATGCGGGGGCAGGCGGCGGCGGGGACGCTATTGTCCCTGATTCAGGCCCCCTCGCCCACCGCCACGACCGGTTGTTACGACCGCTTCGCTCGCCGGTCATGGCCCGGCGCTACCCACGAACCACGCGCACCGCCCGGGTAGCGCCGGGCCATGCCCGGCGAGCGCGAAGCGCGGCGGGGGGCCAGCGCGATCTGGCTGAAGAGCAGCCGAGCGTGGGCTCGGCTCTACTCTTCTTCCGGCACCTGGTCCGCATTCAACGTGCGGGCCTTGCGCTTGGGCGCGGTGAACGGGGTCGGGGTCGGCACGCCCGGCAGCGCGCTGCCGAACACCATGTGCGCACCGGCCCGCAGGCTGCCGCCGGCCATTTCCAGTTCGAAACGCTCGGCGTCGCGCTCGCGGATCTGCTCGGCGATCTCCTGCGCGTCGTCCTCGTCCGCACCCAGTTCCATCAGCGCGGCCTGGCCGAACATCAGCGCCGATTCAAAGGTCTCGCGGATCTGGAAATCAACGCCGGCATGGATCAACCGCAGCGAGTGCTCGCGGTCGAACGAGCGCACCAGCAGCTTGGCCTGCGGGAACTCATGCGCGACCAGCTCGACGATGCGGTCGGCATCCTCGGCATTGTTCACGCACACCGCGATCGCCCGGGCGGTACCGGCGCCGGAGGCATGCAGCACGTCAAGACGGGTACCATCGCCGTAATAGATCTTGAAACCGAAGCGCTCGGCGTTGTGGATCATCTCGACATCGTTGTCGATGATGGTCACATCCACGTCGCGGGCCAGCAGCGACTGGCTGGCCACCTGGCCGAAGCGGCCGAAGCCGATCATCAGCACGCTGCCGGACAGGCCGTCGGCGGTGTCCACGCCTTCCAGGCTCACCTCGGGCTTGGGCGCCACGCGCTTGTAGATCAGCACCACCAGCGGGGTCAGCGCCATCGACAGCACCACCACGGCGGTGAAGTTGGCATTGATGTCCATGTCGATGACGCCGGCACTGGCGGCGGCGGAGAACAGCACGAAGGCGAACTCGCCGCCCTGTGCCATCAGCACGCCGCGGTCCATCGCCTGTGCGTGGTCGCTGCCCATCACCCGTGCCACCCCGTAGATGCACAGCGCCTTGGCGGCCATAAGCGCCAGCACCAGGCCTACGATCATCGGCCAGTTGCCGGCCACCACGGACAGGTCCAGGGCCATGCCCACGCTGAGGAAGAACAGGCCCAGCAGGATGCCGCGGAACGGCTCGATGTCCGCTTCGATCTGGTGGCGGAAGGTGGATTCGCTCAGCAGCACGCCCGCGAGGAACGCGCCCATCGCCATCGACAGGCCGGACAGCTGCATCAGCAGCGCCGCACCCAGCACCACCAGCAGCGCGGCGGCGGTCATCACTTCGCGTGCCTTCGATTCGGCCAGCAGGCGGAACAACGGATTGAGCAGGAAGCGACCGACCAGCACCAGGCCGACGATGGCGCCAACGCCGATTGCCACCGACAACCAGCGCGAGCCTTCGCCATCGGCACTGCCCGCGCTCGGCGCCATCCACGCGACCAGGGCCAGCAGCGGCACGATCAGCAGGTCTTCGAACAGCAGGATGGAGACGATCTTCTGCCCCGACGGCAGCGCGATGTCACCGCGCTCGGCCAGCAGCTGCATCACCACGGCGGTGGAGGTGAGCACGAAGCCGGTGGCGCCGATGAAGGCCACCTGCCACGGCAGGCCGAACAGTTTGGCGATGCTGGTCAGCACCAGCGCACAGGTGGCGATCTGCAGCGTCCCCAGCCCGAAGATTTCCTTGCGCAGGCTCCACAGGTGCGAGGGGCGCATTTCCAGGCCGATGACGAACAGGAACATCACCACGCCCAGCTCGGCCGTATGCAGGATCGCCTGCGGGTCGGAGAACCAGCCCAGGCCGAACGGTCCGATCGCCAGGCCCGCGGCGAAGTAACCCAGCACCGAACCCAGGCCGAGCCTGCGGAACAGGGGCACCATCACCACTGCCGCGCCCAACAGGGCCACGACCTTGACCAGTTCGCTGGTCGCTGCTTCTACCGCCATGCGGTGTGTCCCCGAAAACCGAAATCGGCCTCAACGATAGAGCAAGTTTTCTGACGGCAATAGCACGTGCGTTGCGTTTGCTTGTGCCGAAAATGGAACGATGGCGGCGTCGATAACCAATATCGTTCCGGAATCGCCAACATTGATCCACGCATGCCGTGGATCTACTGCAGACAGGAGCAGATCCACGCCATGCGTGGATGACGCGCCGCGGCGCTCAGCCGCCCCGGCAGAACGCGGCGTAATCGATATACCCCGGGAACGGCACCCCGGGCGCGCACACCGGGCACTGGGGATCAGGCTGGATGCGGGTCTCACGAAAGCGCATCCCCAGCGCATCGAAGCGCAGCAGCCTGCCGACCAGCGGCTCGCCGATGCCCAGCAGCAGCTTCAGCACCTCGGTGGCCTGCAGCACGCCGGCCAGACCGGGCAACACGCCGAGCACACCGGCCTCGGAGCAATTGGGCGCGAACTCCGGCGGCGGCGGCTCCGGGAACAGGCAGCGGTAGCAAGGCGCCACGCCACGCTGGCGGCCCGCATCAAACACGCTTACCTGCCCATCAAAGCGCTCGATGGCGGCATGGACCATGGGCTTCGCGTGCTTGATGCAGGCGTCGTTGAGCAGGTAGCGCAGCGAGAAGTTGTCCGAGCCATCCAGCACCACGTCCACGCCGTCCAGCAGGCGATCGACGTTCTCCGAGGTCACCCGCTCGGGCACGGCCTCGACCTCGATGGACGGGTTCAACGCCAGCAGGCGCTCGCGTGCCGAATCGACCTTCAGCTGGCCGACGCTGGCCTCGGTATGCACGATCTGCCGGTGCAGGTTGCTGCGCTCCACGCGGTCGTGGTCGGCGAAGCGCAGGCGCCCTACCCCAGCCGCCGCGAGATAGAAGCCGGCCGGAGCGCCCAGGCCGCCTGCACCCAGTACCAGCACGCGCGACTGCTGCAGGCGGCGCTGGCCGGCCTCACCCACCTGCGGCAGCAGCAGATGGCGTGAGTAGCGGTCGTAGAAGTCGCGGTCAGCGGCATCCAGCATCGGCTGCACCAGCGGCAGCCCCTGCTCGCGCCATGCCACGGTGCCGCCGGCCACGGACGCCACGTTCGAATAGCCTGCGGCCAGCAGCGCCTGCGCCGCGTCGGTGGAGCGCTTGCCGCTCTGGCAGATCAGCAGGATGTCCTGGCCCTGGAGCGGCAGGTGCGCGGCCGGGTCGGCCAGCAGGTCGTTCTTGGCCACGCCACGCGCACCCTCAGCCATGCCACCGGCACGCTCATGTGCCTGGCGCACATCGATCAGCACCGCGCCGTGGGCCACGCGCGCCTGCGCCTGCTGCGGGGAAAGCTCTGGAATGCTCATGTGCCCATTATCGCGCAGGCTCAGCCGGTAGCGGGCGGGGGGCGGCCGCCGGGGGGGCGCGCTCCGCGCCGCGCGGCGCGCCGCGCCGCGCGGCGGCCGGCAGCGCACCCCGCCCACCCACGCCCCGCCCCCCCC